>JAIEOG010000319.1 GCA_019750655.1 bacterium | reverse complement strand
AACCTCAATGGGTTCATGGACCGAAGGCGCTTAGCGTTGCTGCTTAACGACAATCCTTATTCGTGCGGAGACAGCAGTGCCCCAGCACGTGTGGATTGGCTAGCTGCAAGAGCAATGACGCCCGAGGTCTACTACACGGCGATGGGCTTAGACGATGATTTAGACGTGTTTGCCTCGCAACTCGGTGTCGAAGCGGAGCAGCGGGATGAACTAGATCTCACAGGGGCTGGTGTCAAACGCATGCTAGCGGATGTACCTAACGCAACAGATCGTAAGGTCGGTGTGAACCCTCAGCGCGTGTTGGAGCGGCGAAACCGCGCAAATTCGCCGGGCACTGCTTTCTATCGAAGTTATGACTTTATTGAGTTCCCATCCCCGGGAACAGAAACCCAATCCCGCGACGTGCTTCTGCAAGGGAGTGATTTTACTTGGGACGCGAGTGAGATGATTTTTACGAAATGCAATGGCTATATGGGATTCTACCTCGCGAATGCAAAGGGCCAGCGTCAGCGTTCAGCGCCCGCAGAAATCGCAATCGATTCGTCCAAGTCGGTCACGGCGCCGGACCGCTGTTTGAAGTGTCACGCCAACGGGTTCATCGGCGGAAAAGAACGTCGTTTCAACCAGGACGACACATTCGAATATGCCGACCACTATGGCGAGCTGGCCACTTTAGACAATGGGGCGCATAGGAACAAGTTTCGTCCCAATGAAGAGTATGGGGCACTTGCTAAGGCAGATAGCTTGAGGTTCATGGACGCGAAAGTAGCGACGGGCGCCCATATTCCCGCAGATCCGAATCGGCCCAATGGCGATTCTGCTGCAATTCTCCCTGATCTTATCGAGGAATACCGTGCGCCGATGAGTATGGAGCAGGCCGCAGCGGAATTGGGTGTGCCAGTGGATAAGGCCCTCACTGACCAATTAGGGACCAATATTTATTTTAGAGAGACAAAAGATCTAAAAAATCCGGATGTCGTGGTCGACAAGAAGCCTTTTATCAAGCGTACTGACTTCGAACGCATCTACTGCCGCGTCCGCGCGAACATGGGCCTAGGAGGCAACGGCGGCGCTGGCGTAGTCCAAGGCGGCTTCCGCGGACCAAATGGCACGAACGGCGCAAACCACGGCAGCCAAATCAACGGCCAAGGCGGAAACGGGCAGGGTGGCGTTTACGGAAATCCAAACCCGAACGGCACCTACAACCCCGGAGCAGGCGCCGAACGCCGCCGTTACGAATAATCTAGGATTTTAGGGCTTTGAATTCCTGCGTGAGCAGCGGAACCACTTCGAAGAGATCTGCCACTAAGCCGTAATCGGCCACTCCAAAGATGGGCGCATCGGCGCTTTTATTCACCGCTACAATCACCTTTGCTGTGCGCATGCCGGCGAGATGCTGGATGGCGCCGGAAATCCCGCATGCAATATAAAGCTTCGGGCTTACCGTCTTACCAGTCTGGCCGACCTGCATATCGGCTGCGGCAAAGCCTTCATCGCAAGCCGCGCGGCTCGCACCAACGGCAGCGCCAATCGTTTCCGCGCATTCGAACAAGATATTAAACTTCTCTTTCAATGGCCGGCCGCCGGAGATGATGTTGTCGGCTTCCGTAAGCTCAACTTTTTTCCCGCCAGAAGCATGGACTTCGACGATCTTCGCGCGGATGGTGCCCGGGTTTGCCGCTGCTTTTTCGACGGAAGCCATTTTAGCTTTTCCGGTTTCCATTTGAAGCACGTTTGGGCGGATGCTGAAGACCGCCGGGCCTTTTACAAACTCCACAGCCTTGGAGCATTTACCCGCGTAAACAGGCCGGCGTACGGTGAAGCTTCCACCAGAAGCTTTGAGCTCCGTGCAGTCTCCCGCCATTCCAACGCCTAATTTAGCCGCAAGTCGCGGGAGAAAATCTTTTCCCTGCGCGGTCGCGCCCGTAACAATGGCGCTGATTTGTTTGGATCCCAAATACCCGTGCAGCGCGTTGGCGTAGCCCTCAGTGGAGTATTGCTTGAGCCCATCGTGCTCGAGATAAACCACCTTGCTGGCGCCGTGCTTGCCCAGTTCTTCTGCTAGAGAAGGGGCCAGGCCATTGCCAGGGATCACGACGATGGGATCCACGCCTTGGCGTACTAGCTCGCCCAAGATCTCATGCGTGACCCGCCTGAGTTTTCCGTCGTTTACTTCGCCAATCAGGATGACATCGGCCATGGTTTGCTCCCTGCTGAATTAGATAACTTTGGCTTCTTCGCGTAGACGTTTGACTAGCTCTTTGACTTGAGCGGGCACTTCGCCTTGCAGAATCACGCAGGCTTTACGCGGAGGCGGTAGTGCAAAAGCCGAATCCTTCGTGAGCGCCGTTTCGCTGCCCAGGCCTAAGTCGGCCAGAGTGTGCGCTTTGATTTCTTTCTTTTTGGCCTTCATGATCCCCGGAAGGCTCGCGTAGCGAGGGTTATTAATCCCTTGGTTGACGGCAATCAAAGCGGGAAGGCTGGTCTCGACCGTGTGCGTGCCGCCTTCGACTTCGCGTACCGCGCGCAGAGATTTTTTGTCCGTGGCGACATCGACTTTCACAACCACCGACACCGACGGAATATCGAGGTATTCGGCGACATAGCCGAAGGTTGCGGCTTGATCGTCGTCGATAGCTTGCTTGCCTGCAAAAATCAGCTGAGGGCTTTCTTTCTTGCAAGCGGCAGCAAGGGCTTTTGCAGCGACATACGTGTCGATGGATTCATCAGCCTTGATGTGGATGGCGTTGTCGCAGCCCATCGCGAGCGCCGTGCGCAGCGCTTCGACGACACGATCCGGCCCCACGGCAATGGCTGTTACGGTGCCTTCTTTGAGCTTCTCTTTAGTCTTGAGTGCTTCTTCAATCGCGTGTTCGTCGTAGGGGTTGACGATCCATTTAGCGATTTCCTTGGCCTCGATGCCAGAACTCGACGCATTGACGCGGATCTTGGTTTCGGTATCCGGGACCTGCTTAACGAGCACGAAGATATTCATGAGGCCTCCAGAGGTAGACTAGTCTTTCAAAATATTGCGAGCGATCACCACGCGTTGGATCTGGGAGGTGCCCTCGTAGATCTGGACGAGCTTCACATCGCGCATGATTTTTTCAACCGGGTAATCTTTGGTGTAGCCGTAACCGCCGAAAATCTGCACGGCATCGGTAGCGACTTCCATCGCCATGTCGGCGGAGAAGCGCTTGGCGTGGGCCGAAGCGAGGTTGCCGTCCTCGTCGAACCCTTCGTCAATCAGCGAGCCAGCGCGGTAGCAGAGCGCACGCCCCGCTTCCACTTTGGTAGCCATGTCAGCCAACATGAATTGGATAGCCTGGAACTGGCTGATGGGCTGGTTAAACTGTTTGCGCTCTTTGCTATAGCGGATGGAGTGCTGGAGTGCGGCGCGAGCAGCACCTACCGCGCTTGCAGCAATCGATGCGCGCGTGCGGTCGAGCGTTTTTAAGGCGACTTTGAAGCCTTCACCCACTTTGCCGATGAGGTTTTCCTTCGGCACTTTCACGTTTTCGAAAGTGATGGCGCGCGTGTCTGAAGCGCGTTGGCCAAGTTTGTTCTCGTGGCGGCCCAACGTGATGCCCGGGCTCTTAGCATCGACAGCGAGGCAGCAGATGCCTTTGCCCTTGAGGGCCTTGTCCGTTGTGCAGAAGACGGAATAAAGCGAGGCATGGCCTGCGTTGGTGATCCACATCTTGGAGCCATTTAGCAGGTAATGGTCGCCCATGTCCTTGGCCGTCGTGGTGAGCGAGGCAGCATCCGATCCGGCGCCGGGCTCCGTTAAGCAAAACGACGCGAGCAAGGGCTTTTCTAAAAAGGGCCCGACGAGGCGTTGGATCTGTTCATCGGTACCGAAAAGCAAAATGGGGTAGAGGCCGAGCGTGTTCACGGCGATGCTGGTGCCGATGCCCAGACAGCCCGCGCCTAATTCTTCGTTGATGATGACGTCATCCAAAACCCCGAGGCCCAAGCCTCCGAATTTCTGGGGAACGGCGATGTTCATAATCCCGATTTCCCAGGCCTTGTGAATGACCTCGTGGGGAAACTCGCTCGATTCGTCGTACTTCGCGGCGACCGGCAAAACCTCGCCTTGGACGTACTTTGCGACCATCTCTTTTAAGGCTTGTTGTTCCGGCGTGAGTTGGAAACTAATCATCGCATGCCCCCACGCAGTAAGTTATGCATTGAACAGGGTTTTTTCAACTCTTTTTGCCCCGAGAACACGGCATTCGAGGCTTTTCTTTCCCAGCCTCAAGAGGTAGGCATGAGGGTTCTATGCCGGATGCAAAAGCCCAACGGGCCGTTCTGATTATTTTGGATGGGTTTGGGATCAACCCGAGTCCCGAGCACAATGCGGTTGCGCAGGCGCAGACGCCTGTTTTGGACAACCTCTTCGCGAACAACCCCTTCACGCAGCTCGATGCTTCCGAAAGCCAGGTGGGCTTGCCTCAAGGGTTCATGGGCAATTCCGAAGTCGGCCATTTAAACATCGGTGCGGGCCGGATCGTTTACCAAGATTTCTCGCTCATCAGCAAAGCGATCGATGACGGCACTTTTTACCGCAATCCCGCTTTCGTAGACCTTTGCCAGAAAATCGCCGCGCGCAAGGGCGCGACACTGCACCTCATGGGGCTCGTTTCCGATGGGGGCGTGCATAGCCATATCAGCCATCTTTATGCTTTGGTGCGCCTTGCAGCCCAGCAGGGCATTTCGAAGGTTGCGGTGCATGTTTTTACCGATGGCCGGGATACCTCGCCGACTTCCGCTCTCGGTTTTGTCACCGCGCTCGAAGCGTTTTTGAAAGACGCGGGCTTGGGTGAAATCGCAACGGTCCAAGGGCGTTTCTACGCGATGGATCGCGATAACCGTTGGGAACGCACGCAAGCGGCTTACGAAGCATTGGTCGACGGCAAAGCCGCGCACACCTTCACTCAAGCGTCGGACGCTGTTCGTGGCTTCTACGACGAGCGCCTGACGGATGAATTTCTACCTCCGGCGGTTCGCCAAGGTTACAAAGGCATCCGCGACGGCGATGGCATTATCTTTATCAACTTCCGCGCGGATCGCGCGCGCCAGATCACTCGTGCGTTGACGCAAACAGATTTCGAACCCTTCGTGCGGCCGAATCTTCCGACGTTGAGCGGGTTCGTGATGATGTCGCCATACGATGCGTCCTTTCCGCTGCCTTTTGCTTACGGCAAGCCTCCCGTGGAAAACACTTTGGGAGATTTCGTTTCGAAACAGGGCTGGAAGCAGCTCCGCATTGCGGAGACGGAGAAGTACGCGCACGTGACCTATTTCTTCAACGGTGGCGACGAGAAGGCTATCGACGGAGAAAAGCGCATCCTCGTGCCTTCGCCTCGCGATGTGCGCACATACGATCTCAAGCCGGAAATGAGCGCCCTGGCTGTGACGGATCAGTTGCTGGCTGCTGCCGAAGCCGAGAATTTCCAATTGATCGTCGTGAACTTTGCGAACTGCGACATGGTGGGGCACACGGGTAATTTACCCGCTGCCATCCGCGCTGTAGAAACCGTCGACGCCTGCGTCGGGCGCGTTTTGAAGTGGGTGGATTCCGTTGGGGGCTTCGCCGTCCTCACGGCCGATCATGGCAACTGTGAATTGATGCAAGACGCCAATGGCGTACCGCTAACCTCCCACACGCTCTTGCCGGTACCGTTTGTAGTCCATGGCGCAAAGCGCCAAGGCATGAACCTCAAAGGCGGCGGGAAGCTCTGCGACATCGCGCCTACCATCATCGAACTGTGGGGCCTGCAGAAGCCCAAAGAGATGACGGGCCAGAGCCTCATCGAAGCCTGAAAGTAACCCGCTGCGTCCAGCGTTTCGGAAAAGCTTCGTCTATAATGTAGAGAGCACTCGATCCTTAGTTCCAACCTCTAATTTCCACCAAACCATAAAGGGACTCCATGTCTGCGGGACGTCTTGGAGATTTGCTTGTTGCGCGTGGTTTAATCACCGCGAACCAGCTCAAAGATGCAGTGGAATTGCGCAAGCAAAACCAGACGCGTCTGTCTGCCGCGCTCATTCAGCTGGGGCATGTGAATGAAAACGTCCTCGTCACGTTCCTGAGCCAGCAGTACGGAATCCCCGCCGTTTCACTCGACGAAATGGAAGTCGACGAGGAAGTGACAAAGCTAGTACCCGTGAATCTTTGCGAGAAGCACTGCTTGGTGCCGATTGAGGTCGAAGGCAACCACTTGAACATTGCCATCTCCGACCCGACGAACGTCGCGGCTGTCGATGATCTACGTTTCTTGTGCAACATGGAAGTGAATGTCTTTCTCGCCACCGAGAGCGCCATCAAAGGCCTCACCCAGCGCATGTACCAGAGCGCGGCGGAAGGGCCTAGCGATGCGCCCATTTCTATCGACGATTTTAACAATGATGAAGATGAGAAAACAGGCCTCATCGAAGTAAATTCGGGCGATAAAAAAGACGCCCACGAAGTCGATCAAACGCTTTCCGATAAGCCAGTCATTCGGTTGATCAACAAGCTCTTCGTCGAAGCGATCCGCCGCAAAGCGAGCGATATCCACGTTGAGCCCTATGAAAACTACTTACGCGTTCGCTTCCGCGTGAACGGAAGCTTGCTCGAAGTCATGCGCTTGCCGGCGCAAATGAAAGCCGCCACGCCCGCCCGTATCAAAGTGATGGCGCAGCTCGATATTTCTGAAAAGCGCTTACCGCAAGACGGCCGCTTGCAGGTGAAGACGAAGGACAAGAAAATCGACATCCGCGTTTCCGTCTTGCCGACGATTTTCGGCGAGAAGGTCGTTATGCGTATTCTCGACCAAGGGAACGTAGCGCCCGATATCAAAGGCATTGGTTTCGAGGAAGAGCAGGCGAGGGCATTCATCAAGGCCTGCCAACAGCCTTACGGTATGTTGCTTGTAACGGGTCCCACGGGTAGCGGGAAATCGACCACACTTTACGCAGCTCTTTCGGCCGTGAACGGCCAAGATGTAAACATCTCCACGGTAGAAGATCCGGTGGAGTACAACATGGGCGGCGTTAACCAAACGCAGGCCCGAGAAAATATTGGGCTCACATTTGCGACAGCTCTGCGCTCTTTACTACGGCAGGATCCCGACATCGTAATGGTTGGGGAGATTCGCGACACCGAGACGGCGGAGATTGCGATCAAAGCCTCGCTCACGGGCCACATGGTTTTCTCCACCCTCCACACCAACGACGCACCGAGCACGATTTCTCGTTTGGTCCATATGGGCATCGAGCCTTTCCTCATTACGGCTTCCGTGATTCTTGTCCAGGCGCAGCGTCTGATCCGCGTGAATTGCGAAAAGTGTAAAGAGCCAGATCCGCGGCCGACTCGCGAAAACCTCATCGAGGCCGAAGTACCGGAGCATTGGCTGGAAACATTGCAGCCCATGCGCGGGAAGGGTTGTGAGAAATGCGGCGGTACGGGCTTTACGGGGCGACGCGGCATTTTCGAAGTAATGCCCATGTCCGAGAGGCTCCGCACGCTCATCATTAAAGGCGCAAATGCCGATGATCTTAAGAAGGCGGCCATCGAAGACGGGATGCTAACGCTGCGACAACACGCACTGATTAAGTTCTACCGCGGCGAAACGACTTTGGAAGAAGTCCTCAATAATTCCCGTCCGGACGGAGACTTGTAATGGTGACTTTATCCACTCTGCTCCGCGCCATGCTGGAGCACAAAGCAAGCGATATGCACATCACGTCGGGGAGCCCGCCGAGCTTCCGTGTGAACGGCCGCATCTTAAAAGCGAAAACCACTTCGCTGATGCCCGCAGATACGAAAGAGCTTTGCTACTCGGTTCTGACAGACACGCAGCGTGCGCGCTTTGAAGAAGAGCGCCAAATCGATTTTTCATTCGGCGTCCGTGACGTCGCGCGATTTCGCGCTAACGTTTACTTTCAGCGTGGAGCGGTGGCTGGCGCCTTTCGCCATATTCCTTTCGAAGTGCCGCGTCTAAACACACTCGGCTTGCCTCCGGCGGTGGATTCGCTCATTCGTAAGCCACGCGGTTTGATCTTGATCACGGGTGCTACGGGCAGTGGCAAAACCACGACTCTGGCAGCGATGGTCGATGCCTTGAACGAAACGTCCAATCTGCACATCATCACCATTGAAGATCCGATTGAGTACATTCACTCCCACCGCAACAGCCTGGTGAACCAACGTGAGATCGGCCAAGATGCGCCGGCGTTTGGTCCCGCCCTTAAGGGCGCTTTGCGCGAAGATCCCGATGTTGTGATGGTAGGGGAGATGCGCGATCGTGAAACGATCGAAACTGCGCTCGCCCTCGCCGAGACGGGCCACTTGGTGTTTAGTACCTTGCATACGAACAGCGCTTACCAAAGCATTACGCGTATGGTGCAGGTGTTTCCACCCGAAGCGCAAGATCAGATCCGCATGCAGCTTTCGATGTGCCTCGAGGGGATCATCACACAAAGCTTAATCGAGCGAGTGGACAAGAAGGGGCGCGCTCTCGCGTATGAGCTCATGCTTCCGAATGCGTCCATTCGAAACCTAATCCGCGAGAACAAACTCTTTCAAATCCCGTCAGCGATGGTTGTCGGACAAGACGTGAGCGGGATGATGACCTTCAATCAATCGCTTATCCAGCTGGTGCGGCAAGGAATTGTCGCTCCTGAAGAAGCTCTCGCGACCACTCATGATCCAGATGAACTGATCAAAGGCCTTAGGGAGATCCGCCGTTTGGCGGGGTGAGGGTAAGCGATGCGATACCGCTATACCGGCGTCACCCGCCAACGCGAGCGGGTGCAAGGCGTAATTGAAGGGTTGGACGAGGCCGAGGCCCGTCTGCGCCTACGCTCCATGCAGATTCGCCCGGAGTCGCTTGCTCCCGCGCCGGATAGAGGGGCGCCAGGGAGTGGTGGCGGCTTAGAGGGCACGCTCCGCGGGCTTTCCTCTCTGTTTGAAGGCAAAGTAAAACTCAAGCAGCTCATTCTCTTCACGAAGCAGTTTTCCTCCCTCATTGATTCCGGCGTACCCGTTGTGCAGGGCCTTGAGATCTTGGCGCTACAGGAAAAAAAAGGCCGTCTAAAATCCATCCTGGAAGGGATGAAGGCCGATATTGAAGGCGGGAACTCACTCGCCAATGCCCTCGCGGGCTACCCAGGCGTGTTTTCTGAGTTCTTCGTCCGTATCGTCGAAGCCGGTGAGTTGAGCGGTACTTTGGATCGCGCGATCAAGCAGGTCGGTGTGCAGTTGGAAAAACTCGATCGCTTGAAAGCAAAGGTCATCAAGGCCTTGTCTTACCCTCTCTTTACTCTGGTCATCGCCATCGGCGTTTTGATCTTTTTGCTCGTCAAAGTCGTGCCAGAGATTTCCAAGCTCTATGCGGAAGGGAAGGCTGAACTTCCTGAGTTGACGCAGTTCGTTTTAGCCATGTCGAAATGGTTTCAGGCGAACTTCCTCTTCGTTGTAGCGGGGCTCATCGGGTTTGCGTTCTCCGCGGTGGCACTTTATCGGATGCCGTCTTTCCGACAGAAATGGGACCCTTTTGTCCTGAAAGTACCTCTTTTTGGATCTTTGGTGATGCGTTCTGCGGTGGCGCAATTTACGCGCACGTTGGGAACGCTGGTAGCGAGCGGCGTGCCGCTTATCGCGGCCTTAGAGATCTGCCAAAAGCTCATGACCAATCTGGCGGTGCGCGACAGTGTGCGCGTTACGATTGCCTTCATCCAAGAGGGTAAGACCATCGCCGCGGGATTGGCCGCCAGAAACATCTATCCCCCCATGGTTATTCACATGGTGAACATTGGAGAGATGACCGGGCGCTTGGACGAACTGCTCAACAAAGTCGCAAATATCTATGACGACGAAGTAGATGACGCCATCAACTCGCTTACCAGCATGTTGCAGCCGGCAATTATTCTAATCGTCGGTGTGATCGTCGCGTTCTTGCTCCTGGCCATGTACTTGCCGGTCTTCCAGCTTGCCGACAAGGTGGCGGGGGGTGGCTGATGTTGGCCCGTGCACGCCAAGCGGCCTGGATGCCTGGGCCGCAAATCGATCTTTCCCGCGCCTGCCAATGGCTGATGATCGCGCGTCTGGCCGTGCTCTATGGCCTATTGCTAGTCGGGGTTATCCAACAAATCTTCCAGACGACGGGAGTGGGACCATCGTTGGTCTTGGGCTATGCGCTTTTGTGTGTCGCTTTCGGATTCAATGCGCTTTCCTCTTTGATTGTGGAACGCCTGCCGCCGAGTCGTTGGGTAGCTCTCACGCAAGTTGCTTTTGATTGCTTTCTTATCTCCGTTTGGATTTTTCTTTCCGACGGTAAAGAAAGCCTCTATTCGCTTCTCTACCTCATCCAGATCCTTTCCGTAGCACTCATTCTGTACCAACGCGCAGCTTTGGGGGCGGCGTTAGGTGCCAGTGTAGGGCTCGCGGCTATTCTGTTTGTCCAGGGCGATCCGGGGAGCTGGATGCTCTGGGGCGTGAATACGGCTCTGTTTTTCACGCTTGGGATGGTCGGCGGGTATTTGAGCGAGGAGCTCCAACGCACGACACTAAGTCTCGCCGATAAAAGCCGCCGCGTGGATGAACTCATTGCGCTCCAACAGCGCATTCTCTCCGAGATGCCCACGGGCGTTCTGACAGTGGATGCACACTGGCGGATTGGCTTTCTGAATCCCGCAGCCAGCCACTTGCTGGGTTTGGAAACCACGGTGGTAGGAAAGACCCTGCAGGAGGCTGCGCCGGGGCTCCTGCCGTTCTTCGAGCGGAGTGAGTCACGTACGCGCCTGCAGCAAGTCGTCGAGTTTCAGCAAAGTGGGCATGCGGCCCTCTTGCGTGGGGACGTGGCTGCCCTCGAAGGAAATGGAGCCGGGGGGTTGCTTCACGGAGAATCGACTGAAGGGTTTGTTCTGCTTTTCCAGGATGTCACCAAGGTTTTGAATCTCGAACAACGCGTAAAGCAGAATGAAAAACTCGCCGCCGTCGGGCAGCTGGCGGCCGGGATTGCACACGAGATCCGCAATCCCTTGGCGGGGATGAGTGCCAGCGTGGAAATGCTGCGTTCTTCTTTACCTCGTGAAGTAGTGGGCGGGGAAAACCAAAAGCTCATGGACATTGCGTTGCGCGAGATCGATCGCCTGAATCGGCTCATCTCCGAGTTTCTCGATTTTGTGAAACCCGCCAATCTCAAGCTTGAGCCAGTGGACCTACCCAAGCTCATTGCCGACGTGCTCTTTGCTCTCCGGCATCCGGATAAGCCAGGCAAAATTCAATCGCTCAAAGGTGGCGTGAATGTCCGTACGGATATCGAGCTGCGAGAGGCCTATGAGCCCGACATCTTTGCGCATGCACAGCCCGAAAAGCTTCGGCAGGTCCTCTTGAATCTCGTCATCAATGCCATCCAGTCGATGGACAAACCGGGCGTGATTGAAGTCGGGTGCGCCAGAGCCGGCACGGGACGCGTGCGGTTTTGGGTGCGTGATCAGGGGCAGGGGATGTCGGAAAAGACGCTTTCGCACCTTTACGAGCCGTTCTTTACCACCAAGGAAAAGGGCACGGGCCTGGGGCTTGCGACTGCTTACAAGATTATCGAAGCGATGCGTGGAGAAATCCGCGTGCAATCAACTGTCGGGAAGGGGACTGAGTTTGAAATCCACCTTCCGGCGGTCGGGTGAGGCACATGCGTTGGATTCTGTTAGTCCTTTTATCGACGGCGGCGTGGGCCGATGAAACCCTCACCGACGCACCTCCGTTGGCCGACACGGCCACTGCGGAAGGCGAACCCGCTGCGCGCCCTTCGCTTTTTGGGAGTCTAAGCCGCCGCCAGCTTCTCCTCGTGGGTTTGCGCTTGGATGCGTCCTACCAAGCGGGCGGGGTCGTCGTTCAAGGTTTTTCCATTCCGTCTGTTCGCCTAACGGCTTGGGGCGAGGCGGGCGAGCATATCAGCTACCGATTTTCCCTGGGCCAGACGCGGGAATTTTCGACGGTTCTCTTGCCGGTCGTTCTGCCCGTGGAAGGGTATATCGATCTCCATACGCCTGAGCGTCTGGGGCAGGGATCCGAGTGGTCCTTGAAGTTTGGATTATTCACTCCAACGTTCAATCCCTGGTGGTCGCCGGATCTTTCAGGTGTGGCGCTCCCGGATTACAACGAAACGCACCGTGCGCTTTTCATTGGCCGTGATATCGGCGCCGAGATCCGTTACGAGCCCGTGAAGGATGTCTTGATTCATGTCGGTGCATTCAATGGCAGCGGCTTGTTCAATCTCAATACGAATAACTCCAAGGCTCTTACGGGTGGACTCCGAGCGACCTTTCACGTCGGGAATCTGCAGTGGATGTGGGGCGCAGCGGGCTTCTACCACCAGCAAGCCGACTCCGCGAGCGTTAACTACCGTTCGGATTGGGTCGCAAACGTCTTCACGGAAATGCGGTTTGAAGGTACGGACTGGCGCATCGGTGCAGAATGCTTCGGAGGGATGCTGACCGACAGCATCCGGACGACAGGCCCCTTTGGAATGGCGGCCACACTCCAGACACCGTTCTTCCCAGGCACCAAGCTATTTGGCCGTCTTGAGACGCTCAATGGCCCGCAAAATATCCAACACGCCCAGGCCGGGACTATTCTCGACCTAGACCCCGCTCTTGCAGCCTATATCTTCTACCGCTACCTCGATCGAGGAAACGGCCCCGAAAACATAGGCGAAGTCCGGTTTCGATTAAACCTCTGATGTGTTAAAAGCCGTTGTGGCGATTCTCTTAGCAACAAAAGAAATTTCGAAGGCTTTTGGATCTCGGGAGCTGTTTGAGGCTCTGACGTTTGCTGTCGATTCGGCGGACCATATTGGGCTTATCGGGCCTAACGGGGCGGGGAAATCTACGCTGCTTAGGCTTCTTGCCGGTGCGGATACTCCCGATAGCGGGGAAATATCGCGGCAGAAGGGTTTGCGAGTTGGGTATTTGGAGCAGACGCCGCGGTTGCCTTTGGAAGATACGGTTGGAGAAACCGTCACGGGTGCGCTTGCGGGCCAGATTCTTTCTAAACTCGAGCTCTCCGGCATGGCCCATCGGCCCATTGGGGAGCTCTCAGGTGGGTGGCGCAAGCGCGTCGCCCTTGCGCGAGAACTCGTTAAGGACCCCTCGCTGCTTTTGTTGGATGAACCTACCAACCATCTCGACATCGAATCGATTCTCTGGCTCGAAGCTTTTTTAGCGCGGGCGGAATTCGCCACACTTACCGTGACTCACGATCGCCAGTTTTTGCAGCGGGTGACGAATCGGATTTTGGAGCTCGACCCCCGAAACCCAGGCGGGATTTTGTCGGTCTCAGGGGACTACGCAAAATACCTAGAGCGCAAAGAGCTCTTGCTGGATGTTCAGCAGAAGCAAGAAGCGCAGCTTAAGAACACTTTGCGCCGAGAGACGGAATGGTTGCGTCAAGGGGCGAAGGCGCGCACGACCAAGCAACAGGCCCGTATCCAGGCGCATGCAGTGCTTTCAGATCAAGTCGAAGAGATTAGCGCCCGCAATCAAACGCGGTCTGCGAAGTTCGAGTTTCAGAGCCTGGACAAAAAGCCCAAGCGGTTGCTTGAGGCGCAGGCTATTACGAAGGCCTATGGCGATCGCCTTCTGTTTAAGAATCTAGAGGTTTTTATTGGCCCGCGGAGTCGGATTGGCCTGTTAGGGACGAATGGCAGTGGGAAGTCCACGCTCATCCGTGTTTTGCTCGGCGGTGAAGAACCGGATTCGGGCCGTGTTTACCGTTCGGAACACTTGCGCGTGGCGTACTTTGAGCAAAACCGAGAGCGTCTCGACCCTGAGCTCACTCTGCGCAAAACTATCTGCCCCACGGGCGATCAGGTGAATTACCGAGGGACTTTGGTCCACATCAATGGCTACCTAGATCGCTTTCTGTTCCGCCGTGAGCAAATCGATATGAAAATCGGCAAGCTCTCTGGGGGAGAGCAGAGTCGGGTAACCTTGGCGCTTCTCATGCTGGAACAAGCCAATGTACTAGTACTCGACGAGCCAACTAACGATCTCGATATGGAAACGCTCAACGTACTGCAGGACTGCCTAGAGAGTTTCGATGGGGCCGTAGTGCTCGTGACCCACGACCGCTATTTCTTAGATCAAGTGGCCGATGAGATCCTCGCTTTCCCTGATGCGATCCAAACCCCCGGAGAAGTGATTGCGTACGCGGGCTATGCCCAATGGGAAAATGCCCGCACTGCACGCTGGAAGGCCTATAAAGCCGAGGCCAAAACCACGGATGCGGCGTCGTCAAAAACCCCTGGCGAATCGAAGAAGCGCAAACTGAGTTACAAAGAAACGCGTGAACTCGCGGAGATGGAATCCAAAATCCGCGCCGCCGAAGATCGCGTCACCACTCTCGAAGCCCAAAGCTCTTCTCCCGAAAACCAAAGTAACGCCGGCCGCCTCACGGAAATTTTTTCGGAACTCGCCCAAGCTCAAGCCGAAGTCGATAGACTCTACGCGCGTTGGGCAGAATTAGAATCTCAGTAAATCCTAACGCAGCCTTCCTTGAATAGTGCGGATCTGCACGACACGCTTTCGCATGTTCACAACATGGGAGGAACAATGAAAAAACTATTCTTGGGGATATTCTTTATAACTGCGTCAGCACAGTCGTTTGCCGTCGATAACGAGTATGCATTGACCTGCTTTCAGAACGACACGGGGAGTCGGATTTATTTTAAAATTTATGACTCAGCGGGTTGGTCGAAGATGGATCTCATCGCTTCGTACGCTACTTATGCCGTGTGGCACCGGTATTCTTATGCGAACGAAAACCGCTCGCCATACCTCTATATGCAGGTCGACACCGATTTAACGAACAACGCGTATTACCAAACATTCCAACTCACGCGTTACGCTCGGCCGTCCAAAGAGTGCAATGGGGCAGTGGATTACCGTTTTCAATATGAGAACGGGAACACGAATTACCTCAGACTCAGCGCTCAGTAATTCAGCGTTACAGAAATAGGGCCCGCCTTTTTTCCAAAAGGTGGGCTTTTTTTGTGCCTTCCGGTTGAGCTCGCAATAGGCGGGAGAGGTTAAGGTTAAGTTTAAGGTTAACCTTAATAGTTATGGTGCCGCCGGAGGGACTCGAACCCCCACGCCAAAGGCACTGGCTTCTAAGACCAGCGTGTCTGCCATTCCACCACGGCGGCGAAGGCGACAGAGTATTTTTCCTGACGCGGGAAAGCAAGTCTTCAGATTCTGCAACGCACCGAGTTATTTGAAGATCTAAAGTCGGCTTCAGGCAGAGCCGATGAGTGCAGTATGAAAATCAAAGCCTTGAACCAGTCTGGTTTTGCAAAACTAACTTTGGCAGCAGCAGCTTTCGTCGCGATTGTCGGTGTGGCCGCTGGGTTTTACTTCTCTCCAAAGCTGAAAGGGTCGCTGACACGCGGCTTGGGGAAGCGCCCGACGGCGCAACCCATGTTCATCGTGCAATTCCCACTCGGCTTGAAGGAAGAGCGTCTGAAAACTTTGCCCGCCTTTAAAAAGTGCGAGCCTGGCCACGCGAAGGGCGATGAGCAAACGTACAAGTGCGCTGCTGTTAGCCCTCTCTTTAAACAAATTGAAGTGACGACCAAGTTTGGTGTCGTTGCCCGCGTCGAAGCTTTCATGGGCGAGCAGGAAAAACTCGTAGAAGGTTACGGGACACGGGCTAGCACGATTTTGGGAACTCCCGAAACGAGTGGCCCAGCGAATTGCAAAGAATTGTCTCCGATGGTCCACTCTCAGTATGGCTTAAGCTGCTCCAAAGGGGGCTTGGTCTATACGCAATGGAATAGCCGGGGCAATAAAGTTTCCCTTTATAACCAAAAGGGCGACAAGGGCGAAACCTTGGTGGCCGTTGTGACGGAACGCCCCGTGACGGCGCCTCCGCCGGCAGTGCGTGCAGCGGGAACCCTTCCGGTCCCTGGCCAGAAGCCGGGTATCACACCTCCGACGGGCAACCGCACCCCGACGTCGGCTCATTCGACGGCTAAGCCCGGTACTGCTGTGAAAGCGACTCCGGCTAAAGCCGCTGTGAAGCACTAATCCGTCGTCTGATTCTGCTTAAAAAGTCTTAACCGCGCCGGGCTTGATGAAGACCCTGGCGCGGAGTAGTTTGCGCCCAACCTTTTCCTCAGGCGGGCGCGTGAACGGACATACTTCCAAATCCATCTGGATTATCGAAGACGACCCCGGCGTACGCTTTGTGTACGAAGAGGTCCTCGCCTTACGGTACAGCCTGACATTCCTCCAGTCGGTAGAGGAGTTCTGTAGCGCCTTAGAGACTCGCCCCCGGCCCGACCTGCTTTTAGCGGATCTGCGCCTCCCGGGAGAATCCTTCCTGCAATTTCTAAAAGGCCCCCATAGCGCGGCCCGGATAGCGGGAATTCCCTTTGTTGTTCTCTCCTCAGTCGACGACCTAGATACCCTGCGGAGCTGCTTTGAGCTTGGCGCTCGGGATTTTCTGACAAAGCCCATTGGGAAGGGGGAGTTGATTGTGAAGCTCGAAAGGTTGCTCGCCGGTGAAGCGGCGCCCGAGCCGCTCTTCCAGCTCGATAGCATTGCCTTGAATGTGATTGCCCATGGGAAGAAGAATCGGCTCACGGCAAAGGAATTCCAGATCCTTTCGATTTTCCATGCCTCCCCCGGGTACCAAGTGAGCCGGGACGAAATCTTGAAACGCGTTTGGAACGATGTCGCGGTGGATTCCAAGACGCTCGACGTCCACCTTTCTTCCTTGCGCAAAAAGATTTCCGAGCTCGGACTCGAAATCGCGTTTCTTCCGAGTGGTAGCTACCGCCTCCAGTCTTGCGTCGGTTAATAATTCCTAACCGAAAAAAAGGGGACTTAACTCGAACTTGCCCCCCTAGCGTTGTTTAGTTCTCGGGACTAGGGGGCCGTATGACTCACTCGATTTCAGAGATGAGAGAGAACCCAACCCACTCCGATCCCGGCACGTGGGCTCCTTTTTTCCCCTGCCGCTTAAGCGGGGGCATTCAAGCCGAAGAGACATCTATCGCTACGGTCCGAGAGTTTTTCCAGCGCCATTTCAAAGAAATCTACGCCGCTTCAATCGCGGAGGGCGGTTTTTCGCCCCTGCCGGAATCTTGGGCGGAGAAGGAGGGATTCTACAGCCGCCACGCGGATCTCTTCCGTTTCCACGACGAGGGCCGCACGGTAGGGGTGTACGTCGGCAATGCGCTCGATTGGAGCACTTACTATCTGCGCCATGTTTCCTTTCTGCCCTCACACCAAGGGCAGGGGCACTTCCAAGAGTTTTTCGCTCGCTTTTTGGAGGCGCTCGCGGCGCGGGGGATGGAGCGTGCGCAGGCCCATGTCTCGCCGGCGAATCTCGCCAATATCCATATCTTGACCAAGCTCGGATTCACCGTAACGGGCTATGAGCTTTCCGAGCGCTGGGGAGCCAATGTGTGTCTCACGAAATTTCTAACGCAGCGGAGTCTCGAAGCGTTTTTGAAACAGTTTTGTTGGGGGACCAAACCCCAGCTGCAGCATTGAAAGGAGGCCCCCATGATGAAGAAATTCGCGCAGTATTGCATCTAATGCTGGAAAAGCCGGTTCTCTGGTGTGCCAGAGGGCCGGCGCTGGATTTCTTGGGAGAAGCCTATGATATCGCAATTACTACAAGTGAAAGTCGCCAAGTGGGCGAGTCTGCAGGCGCAGCAGTCGCCTTTTTTCGTAAACACGCGCAATGGATCGCTCAAGCCGCGCAATCTTTTTCATTACCTCAATAACGTGCACTACATGATTGCCAAAACGCCGCACCATTTAAAGTCGGCGCAGGCAGAAGCCTTAAGGCGCAATGAGCCCGAACTCGCTGCCTATTTCGCCTCCAAGATCCACGAGGAAGTCGATCACGACCTCTGGGCGGCTCGCGATGTGGAACGCTTAGTAGAAAAGTTTGATGTCCGCGATCAGCGGCGCGTCTCGTTTTACGTCCTAGCCCTGGAGAATTACGTTTTTGCGCTGATCAAGGAAGATCCGTCCCTCTACCTCGCTTACATATTCTTGGCGGAGTACCTGACTGTAGTGGCATCGCCCGAATGGCTGCGGGATTTGGAAAAAGCCTGCAATCTGCCTACAAACTTCGTGACGGTTGTGAAAAACCACTCGGAGTTGGACAAAGAACATGCGGCCGAACTCCTCCACGATCTCGATCGGCTGGCAGGCCATTGTGCCGTTGAGAAAATGCTCAGTTCTCTCGAAATGGCGATGCACCTCTATGAGCGCTTTTTTGAGGAAGTGGGCAAGGTCGATGAGTTCTGAGCTTCAGGCGTTACGCGAAGAGGTTCCGCTTCCAGAAGGCTGGGCCTTAGGAGAGGTGCTTGAACGGTCCCTCCAGCGTGGCCCTTATGTTCTGCAGCTTGCGGGTTTGGTGGCCCACCAGGGGGATCGGCTCGCAACCCACGGGAGTGCCGCCTGCTTAGAAGGGCGGGCCATGGAGCGAGCCTACTTCGAACTTCTCGAACGGATCAGCATTCTCGAGCAGCCTTCCACGCCCGTGCAAGGCAGCTGGGCGCTTTCGAAGTCCAATGGGGTTGCGCTAGGGGGCTCTCACGCGCGGGCCACTCAGGCGGCGCTTTACGAATTGGTCGAGCGCGATAGGCTTTTACGATCGTGGAGGGGCGAAACGCTGCCCCAGCGGTTGGACTGGGTGGCGAGCGGGGTTTTCCGAGAGCTCGAATCCGAGTACGCATTTGAGGCTTATGCATTTTCTAGCCTCAGCGAAGAGGCGGTTACTGTCGGGATTTTTGGCTGGCCACGCCGAGAAGGCCGCTGCCGCATCTACGGCACAGCCGCGCGCGGCCATCTCGCGGCGGCTCTCCATGCTGCCGAGCGAGAATGTCTCCAGGGTTACGGCTTTCTGTCGGAGGAACAGGCCTTGTTGGAAGAGCCGAGTTTCTCGCCGACGCCCGACTACCACCAGGCCTACTATCTTTACCCTCCGAACACCCAACACCTTACCGATTGGTTAGCGGGCAAGCGGTACCATGGGAGCGAGCGCAAACGGTCTGACTGGCAGGTACATTTTCGGGAGATTACGCCACAAAGCCTGAAGGGGCATGTGGTGGTTGCACAGGCGGTATGTACAGAGGCTGTGTCTTTGTACTTCGGCCGGAGACCTGAGGAGCCGACCGGGCCTGTCCACCCGTTTAGCTAGCCTTCAATGGAAGTTCGAGGCGGAACAACGTCCCTTGGCTGAGCGCGGGTTCCACCTTCAAGGTGCCGCCATACTGTTCGACTAAGCGCCGAATGAGCCGCAAACCTAATCCATCGCGGGTGGGGCTTTTCTGGGAAGTTTGAAAGCCGGTGAGCTCTTCGAAGCGATCGGCATCCAAGCCCGATCCATTGTCGCGGACATGCAAGGTGGCTCGGCCCGCGTCTTGGGCGTGCAGTACGACTTCTAATGTCGGTTGCGGCGTCTTGTTGGAGAGTAGGTTCTCAATGCTATTCGAAAAGAGATTGAACAAGACGTGGATTAAGTCCGGCTTAGGGAGCGCGATGTTCAAGTTCTGCACTTGCGGATCAATGATGTAGTTGATCTGGGTGCCCGGGGTTTCGTAGTAGCGCAACTCTAAAAGCCTCAGCACGTGCGTGTGGGCTTCGAAATACACAGCCGAAGCGGAACCACGGTTTGGGTTTTTGAGCCAGGAGCGCAGCGATTCGACCAGCTCCGTCGCCATTCCTAGGCTCTCATGCATACGGTGGATGTATTTTGCGCGGTCTTCTGGTGCGGGATCCGTTTTGAGTTTCTCGGCGCAGAAATTCATAACATGCAGGGGTGCGCTGATATCGTGCACCACAAGCCCCGAGACTTCCCCGATGGCTTTGAAGCGGTTCTTCTCCGCCTCCGAGTAGATCCAATGCGAGAGCTCTTGCTCATACTCCCGCAGTTTGCTCAACAACGTATTGAAAGTGAGTTCGAAATGCGCGAGCAAAGGCGCGGTGTGCAAGGCCAGGGCTCTTTGAGGTTGGTGTGGGTCGAACGCCGCGAGCTTTGCGAAGATGGATTCCAAACCGCCCAAGAAGAAAGAGCGGTTGAGATACCAAATGCGTGACATCAAGCAAATGCCCGATAGACCGATGATCGTGATTTTGAGTGTCAGCCATTCCACTCCATCGAGCCCATGTCCCGCGACCACGATGCTTTGCACCGCGATCACAAAGCCTGCGATGGCGATCATGGAAATGTTCTCGTGTTGTCGGAAATCCCGGCGGTGATCGGGAAGGCGGACGCCTGCAAAAACTTCTGTCCAGTCGTAGCGTTCGTGCATCTCGGCGAATTTCCGAGAGACGAAAGCATGTGCTTCAATAAACGACGCGCCGAAAACGTAGAACCAAGGTACCGAAGCCGCCAGTAAAACTTGCACGAACTGGGCGAAGTAGCTCTGGTCATGGTGCCAATAGAAAACAATCACTGCAAATCCCGGGAGCGCTTTGACGAAGCTTGCAGGCAAGGTGAAAGCCGCGCGGCGCGAGGGGAATGTCGTGTAGTACTCGTAGAACTTGCGCCGTTGATCTAGGGGTAGCCGCGAAAGCTTCTCGCCATCAAAATCGAAAATGTTTTCTACCGGCGGTGGGTATTTCCGCAAAAAAGCAGCCAGTTCAATCTTCATTGCGAAGAAAAGGGCGGTGGAGTCTACCACCATTAAAACGAGGTATTCTTTAAGAGTTGGTTCGAATGGAATTAGGAAGAGCGGGTGAAACCCGAGAATGACAATGAGCCAGCTAATGGGACTAAGGACTTGTCGAAGATCCTGCATGGAAACCGTTCTGCGATTTTCTGGCGATGAGCAAAACCCTTTGCGCCGGGGTTGATATGGTTTCGTCGAGGGTTAGGCCAGCACCAGCGAGTAATTCCTCGAACTCAGCAAGAGTCCGCTCTTTGCCGCCGGAGGTCAATAGCAACATTTGTAAGTCGTGAAGCGCACCGAGTCCGCCGACATCTAAAACGCGCTCGATAATGATCAATCGACTTTCCGCGCCCATCGCGGAGGCGCAGCGATCGAGAATCCTCCGAGCGCGTTCATCGTCCCAGTCGTGCAGAATATTGCGCAGAATGTAGGTGTCGGCCCCTGGCGGAACGTGATCGAAAAAGTTCCCGCCGACAAAGGCACAGCGAGTTTCGAGGGCGTTAGCGCGGATACCTTCTTCTGCTGCGGGGGCGACGTTCGGGACATCAAAGAGGGTTCCGATGTGTTCTATGTGCGTTGCCAGAAGTGGGAAGAGCAGGTGTCCAACTCCGCCACCGACATCCACGAAGTGCCGCGGGCGCGCGCCAAACGCATAAGCGGAAAGCACGTCGGCAGCCGCGCTACGAGCGCCTGAGCCCATTGCGTCGTGGAAGATCCGCGCTGCAGGTGGGGATGTTTTAAGAAACTCGAACAAGCCACACCCATGGAGATTCGCAAATGCCGACTGTCCGGTGCGGATGCTATGGGGCAGGTGCCCCCACGTATTCCAATTCCAGGACGCCCCTGCCATGCGGGCAATGCCGTGCAAAGAATTCGGGTGTTTTTTTCGCAGATGCTCGGCAAGAGCAGTGTTCTTGAAAACGCGGCCGGGTTTTTCTTCGAATACCCCGTCGGCTGCTAAAGCGCGGAGCATTCGGTAAAGGGCCTGGGGATCCGAACCCGTCTTGCGGGCGAGCGCGCCGGCTGTCTGCTCTCCGTCGGCTAAGAGGTCGGGGATTTCCAGTTCGGCAATCAGAGCAATAGCGGGTACCAGGGCAGCTTGGTTGAGCCGCTTAAGAAGTGCAGAAGCGGCCACGTCGAGGGGCTCAGGTGCGCGCTTTTCTGTCATAGATGGGCTGTGAGTTAACTCGCCGGTGGGAGAACTAGCGAGTTAAGAAACCTTAAGAGGCTCAGAGTTCAGCGAAGCGGATTTCCGCTTTCTGTTCGCCAGAGGTGATGCGGATGACGTTGTTCCAGCTCGGTTCGGAGGGGCTGCCGACGATTTCGACGTGCATCGTGCGCAGGCGTACGGCTTTTTCTAGCTCTTTAACCGAGTTTCGAATTTGGTTTGCGGTGGTTTGTTTGTCGTGGATTTCCGCGAGCGATTTACCAGCAAGGTTGGTGTAGGAGAGGGAGGGGAGGATCTGGATTTCGACTTTTTTCAGCCCCTGTTTGAAACCCGAAACGACGAGATCTTCAATCGTTGAAAGCAAGCAGGCACTCCAGTGCCCTCCTAAAAGAATCACCTTCTTGGCTGCAATCCCAGGCAGCTCGCCTCCCGCAGAGTATCGGACGGCGACTTTGCCGGTATCGACAATATCCGTGGTCTCCAAAGGAAATACGGGCGAAACCAGTGCCACAACAGGAACTCGCAGCTTGGACTTGGACAGCCATTCTGCGGTCTTCTTTTGGAGAGAGGGATCCTGGTGAGTGATCACCACTAGTTTGTTTTCTACCGACTTAAGCGGTGCCGGAAACTGTTTAGCGGCGAGCGAATTAAAAAGCGCCCCATAGGCATTGAGAATAGCACCGCTGACGCGCACCCCACCGACCGTTAGGTCTTCTTCCTCGACAAGGTCCGCGGTCGAAACGGGGCGGCCCACGCTGATGTCGACCGCAAGGGACACTTGGCGTTCAAAGTCGGCTTCCGACCACCCTAGGTGCTGGAGGCCCCTTTGGAAGAGGGCTTCTTGCTGCGTGATCTCAAAGGCGCAAGGTAGGGCTATCCCGCAAATCAGGCTCAGAAGGGCTAAGGCTCGGCGCATGGGCGGCCTTATACCTGAAATCCGCGAAAACACGAAATCCGGCCATCCAAAGCCTATGATTCCCGTTGTTTACGTCTAGGCCCGGGTTTGTTAAAACAGCCTCATGCATTGGATTTTAGGGTTCGGCTTGGTATTAGGTGGCTTGGTCTACTGGGCGGCTCGCTTACGCAGCCTCTCTGCGGCGGTGGTCCAAGCGCAGGCCGTCTTAGCGGAAGCGAAGGCCCACGGGGACTCGCCCTCCGATCTTCAGCAAGCGCGTTCGGAGTTCCAACGCAGCATCCAGCGCTACAATGCCGCTTTTCAACCCGCGTGGCTGGGCAAGCTCGCTCGGAGTTTGGGCTACCAGCCCATCGAGACGCCTTAGCCAGTGGTAGAATACCGTATGCCTCGAGAGATGCGTTGGAGCTTGGTTTTCACCGCGGCCTTTCTGGGGATCTATCTTGCGGCGGTCGTTCCTTCGGTTTTTTTTCGCCACGACGATTGGTGGATTCTCGGAAATGCGGTCCGCTATATTCCCACTGAACCTGGTTTTCTGTGGAGCTCAGAGCTCTACCACGACGGCAAGCCGCTGGTTTGGTTCTTCCGGCCGGGCTTTAAATTAGGAACCTATCTTTTCTTTCAGCTCTTTGGATTCCAGTACGCGGCTTGGATAGCGATTGGTGTGCTTGCGACGGCGTGCGCTTTGCTCTTGGGCTATGCGTGCGTGCGGCGAGTCGCTTCTCCGACAGCGGGCTTTTGGTTTGTCGCGGCGGCAAGTGGTTCTTGGCTCGCCCATTTTGGCAGCGTCGCTTGGATGGGCGAGGGGATGATGAACATCCCGCAGCTCTTGCTGCTGCTCTCTTGCACCTGGGCGTTCCTGAAAGCGGCGGATAACCGGTGGTGGATCCTCCCCAGTATCGCAGCGCTAGTTCTTGCGCTGGGGTTCAAGGAATCGAGCCTGTTCCACCTCTTACTTCTGGCAGGGATCTTGGTTGCGGAGAAACCCTTTGAGGGTTGGAGCTGGGGACAGCGGGCGCGGTTTTTTCTGCCGTACGCCGTGTTGGGTGCGGCTTACCTCGTAGCGCGCCTTGGGTGGATGCCGGTGAATCCAAGCTATCTCCCGCATTACACTGTGGCGCGTATCGCCCGCTCTTTTGTGATGGCCGTGGGGCCCACGGTCTTGGCGATGGGGCTTTGGTGGGGGATGGGCGGTCCGGCCGCGCGTGCGTGGACGGCTTGGAAGCGTCGGCTGGCGTATCTGCCATTTTTGGCGGCGTCGCTGAGCGTTTATCTGGGGCATGGGTTTTTCTCACCGGGTTGGTACCTCGTGCTGACTTGGTCGCTGCTTTTGGTTTTTGCGTTTGGCGGCGTTCCGGCGGGGTTGCCAGCGAGGCGCGTGGCCCGCTTCGGCGTGGCGCTCACGGTGCTCTCCGTCGGGTTCCTGCTGTGGCGGCTCGATCGGGTGGGTTGGTGGCACTGGAAAACCGCGCAAACGGAGTTTTTTGAAACCCTTCGCAGGGCACCTTCGGATTTGGAGAATATCACCGTCCGCAATTGTTACAGCGCTGCTTACCCAAATCTTCCCTTCGAACGTGTGGTCGCCAATGCCGAAGGCGTGCGCCAAATCTGGTACCTCTTACACGGCAGAGCCATCCAGGCCGACGTAGGCCCATGCACGCTGGCGGTTAACGCTTCTCCCTCCCACTTAGTTATCGACTGGGGATTACGCTGACGCTATTCTTGCCTCCGGGAAATCGGGGGTAGGGAGAGCCATTGAAGATCGCGTTCGTTTACAACCTCAAACGTGACCAGTCTTTAGAACAAGCGGAGTTCGACACGCCGGAGACAGTGCAAGCCATCCATACCGCCTTGGCATCGGTGGGCCACGAAGTTTTCGATCTCGAAATGCCCCCCGTGGAGCGCCTCTCCGAATGGCTGCGGCGCCTTAGTGAGCTCAAGCCCGATATCGTTTTCAATACCGCCGAAGGCTATTATGGCATCGGCCGTGAGAGTCTGGGGCCCACGCTTTTCGAGCAACTCCAACTCCCCTATGTCGGCTCTGGCCCCTATGGCTGCTTCCTGACGCTCGACAAATTTCTTACGAAACAAATGGTCGCGACGCGCGGCGTGCCCGTGATCGAAGGCTACTTCATCAACAGTGCGGACGAACTGGCAACCGTGGCCTCGGACGTCGTTTACCCGGTCTTCGTGAAACCCAACTACGAGGGATCCAGTAAAGGGATCACTTCGCGTTCGGTTTGCCGAGATTCGGACGCGTTTCTTTCTTACGCTGCGGAGTGCTTGAAGCTTTTCCCACACGGGATCTTAGTGGAGCGCTTCGTCCTGGGGCGTGATGTGGCCGTGCCTTATATCTCCGGTCTTGGCGATGGGGGCGTGCTGGAGCCTTTGGAATATGTGCTCAGCACTAAGCAAGGCTTTGGCGATAACGTCTACGACTACGACTTAAAAAATTTCCAAGACGATGCCGTTTCCGTCCGTTGTCCAGCCGAACTGGAACCCGCGACGCGTGCGCAGCTCATTGAAATGATGAAGCGCATTGTGCCCGTCACGGGCGCGGTGGATTTTGCACGCGCGGACTTCCGCATTACGCCGGAAGGTGAAGTCTATTTCCTAGAGCTCAACGCTTTACCGAGCCTGCAGCAGGGAGCGGGGCTTTTTGAAGCCACGCGTACGTTAGGGTTGGATTACAACCAGACGATCTTGAAAATCTTCGAAGCCGCGACCTCGCGTCTGAAGCGTCAGGGCAAGTCGCTTAAATCGCCCCGCCGCATTTTTACGACGAAGATGCCGAAAGTGGCTTTGGTTTATAACCTCAAGCGCAAAGCTCCCGGCGACCCCGATTACGAGCGCGAAGCAGAATTTGACTCGCAGAATACTGTCGACACGATCAGTTCTATCTTGCAGAAGAAAGTCGGCCGAGTTCTGTGTATTGAGGCGAACAAGACACTGGCTGAAAACCTAAAAGCCGCGAATGTCGACGTAGTCTTCAATATCGCCGAAGGCTCTAACAAGCGCGCCCGCGAAGCGCAGGTGCCTGCGATTTGCGACCTGCTCGGCATTGAACATACGGCGAGCGACGCCACGTGCATGGCCATTACGCTCGATAAGGCGATTACCAAAAAGCTTTTGAGCCAGGATGGTATCCAGACGCCTGCTTACCGTCTCTACCAAGGCGGGAAAGTCATTGAGGGGGGCCTGCGTTTCCCTGTCATTGTAAAGCCTAACCACGAAGGCACTTCGAAGGGCATTGGCGGCAAGTCTGTCGTTTCCACGCAAGAGGAGATGGTGCAAGTCGCCGTCGAGCTATGGAATAAATCCAAAGAACCCGTGCTCTGCGAAGAGTACATCGAAGGCCGGGAGCTCACGATTGGTGTGCTCGGGAACACGACGCTGCGGCTCTTAGGGCCCATGGAGATTGTTTTCTTGCGCGATGCGGGCCGCTACCCGGTCTATTCGTTTGAGGCGAAAAACCTTCCCATCGATTCCAATAATATTTTCCAGCTTGAGTGCCCGGTTTCCTTGGGCAAAGAAATGGATCGCAAGATAGCGGCGTTCGCGCGCAAGGTTTACCGCTCCTTGGGTTGCCGCGATGTCGCGCGCATTGATTTTAAAGTCGATGCTAAGGGCGAGCTTTACTTCCTGGAAATCAACCCGCTACCAGGCCTAAGCCCCGGCTTTAGCGACTTGGCAGTGATGGCAGAGCGTTCGGGCTTGGAGTTCGAGGCACTTATTAACCGCATTTTGACGCCCGCGTTGCAGCGCTGGCGTAGTGCGGGTAAGTTGCGTCCTGCATGAACCTCTTTGAAAGATACCGCGAAGACGCCAAAAGCCGTTGCCGTCTGCGCGACTTGGGCGTCGCCATTGGCACAACCCCCACGGGTCCACTCAACGCCATTACGGATGTTCCGGGCGTTCGAGTGGGGCACACTACCCTCATTGAAGGTTCGGGCCGTCGCAAGCCAGGCAACGGGCCAGTGCGCACGGGCGTCACGGTCATCATGCCCAACGACGATATCTACAACCGCAAACTCATTAGCGGTGGTTTCATTCTCAGTGGGGCGGGCGAAGTCTCTGGTTACACGCAATTGTCCGAATGGGGCCTATTAGAGACGCCGATTGCTTTGACCAATACGCTCTCCGTCGGACGCGTGGGCGATGGCATCGTAAAGTGGATGGCCCAGCACTACCCGCAAATCCGCGACCAGCAGGAAGTGATCATCCCCGTAGTGGGTGAGTGCGATGATAGTTTTTTGAATGATGCCGTTGGGCTCCACATCAAGCCGCAGAATGTATTCAGCGCGCTAGATGGCGCGACCTCGGGCCCCGTAGAAGAAGGCGCTGTCGGCGCCGGCACGGGAATGATCTGTTGTGATTTCAAAGCAGGCATTGGTACCTCGAGCCGTGTGCTGAACATGGGCGGGAAAACCTATACCGTCGGCGTTTTGGTCTGCTCCAACTTCGGTGTCATGGAAGATCTGCGCATGGACGGCTACCCGGTCGGGCGGCTTTTGTTTCCAACCCAAGGCGCTTATGCCCGCCGTGTGAATAACTACGGTTCGATTATCGCCGTAGTGGGAACCGACTTGCCTTTAAGTGCCCAGCAAATGAACCGCGTTTGCCGGCGCGCGGCTCTAGGCATCGGGCGTGTCGGAAGCTACGGAGCGCATGGCAGCGGGGAAATTATCATTGGATTTTCAACGGCCAATGAAGTGCCCCAACGCCCTACGGATCATTTCCACCAAGTGAAAATGATCCGCGATAGCGCGCTCGACCCTGTCTATAAGAGCGTGATTGAAACGACCGAGGAATCCATCCTCAACAGCCTCACGATGGCAGTGGATATGGAAGGGGCAGGCAATAACAAGGTTCCGGCCATCAACATCGCGCGCGTGCGCGGGCTTCTAGAACACTACCAATCTGTCCAACGCTTGATTGGCGCGAAGGTTTAGCTATTTCTTGGGGCGGGCGCAGAGTTCCTGAGTGTCGGAAACCGCTCTTTGAAGGTTTCGCACTCGCTGGTCTAACGCAAATGTCAGGTTCTGGACCGCTTCGGGGCAACGGGCTGCCGAGCCTGCGACTTCTTGCGCAGCTTGTAGTGCACCCTTAAGGGCCGCGATTTCCTCACGCAGTTTTCCCTGCGCATTGTCCACATCTCCCACGCTTATCTGGGCACGAATCGCGACCGCGAAAGGATCGGTGCTTTTGTCAGCCTTATGGGTGTTTTTAGGGAGGCTCTCGCGGAACTCAGTGCAGGACGTGCGCGTTTTACCGGCTTCTGTGAGTGCGCCTTCGGCACGTAGAAAGACGGGTTCCAAGCTAGTGGCGGCAAGAGCCCGCTCCGTGCGCGCTTTCAAATCGGTTTGCCGAGTTTTGTAGGTTTCCAAAAGCTGCGTGAGAGAGTGCTTCACGGGCGTTAGGTCTGTTGCGGAGTTCTTTGGTAGCCGGTCGAGAGCTTCCTGAAGGCGGCCCATATCTGCGTTGAGCGTCTCCAGTGCTGACGTGTCAATCGCTCCCGCCAGCCCACAGCTTAAGAGTGCCCAGAAGAAAACCCATAGTCGAAGCATTTGGATCCTCACGCTTACGTAGTGGTTTCTAACTAGGATAACACGAACTATAATCTGGGCGCATGAGCGTCTTTGAAGCGATCGTCCTCGGGGTAGTACAGGGTCTAACCGAATTTCTTCCCATCAGCAGCTCGGCGCACTTGGCGCTGGTGCCCTGGTTTTTGGGGTGGAAAGATCCCGGGCTAGGGTTCGGAGTCTTTTTGCATCTAGGCACGCTTGTCGCGGTGTTCGCGTACTTTGCGGGCGACTGGATGCGGCTCTTACGCGCAGGCTTAGCGAGTATTTTAGAGCGCAAGATTGGTTTTGAACGCGATCGCCAGATGTTTTGGATGCTCTTCCTCGGCACTATCCCTGCGGGGCTCGCCGGGCTTGCAATGCACGACCTGAGCGAAGGTGCGCTGCGAGCTCCCTTATTGATTGCCGTTAGTCTCGCGTTCGTTGGGTTTCTGATGT
>JAIEOG010000318.1 GCA_019750655.1 bacterium | reverse complement strand
GTCGACCAGGAGCACATCGATACCAGTGCCGCCTGCGGCGCTGGTAAGGGTATCCAGATAGGTATCCAGATCCGGGTAGGGGCTTTGCAGAGGCTCGCCGTTCTTGGTCTCTTTTTCGTCGAGCTTGCGCAGCTCCGTTTCAAACCAATCAAAGCGCGAGGCGATGGCTGTCGTGCCGTACATCAGCCAGTTGCTTAACTGGAAGTTTTCGCCCCAATCTTTGCCGATTTCCTCATCGAACTTCAGCGTGCGACGAGTAGAGGCACGGTTAGGGAAGATGCGTTCTGCTGGGGTGCCAAGTTCACGGATCGAGTATTGGCTAGATTTGCGCTCTACTTCAGGATCCACGATCCAGTACCACTGCCCCTCATTGTCCGGGACAACACGCGACTTGAGTGTGGCGAGCGGTACGGGCGAGCGTTGTAACCAATGAGCCTCCGACTCAGTGGGCGTGATGACTAACTGGCGAGGGTTCGCCTGAAAGTTGAACTCCAACTGCATTTCGACGGAGTAAACTCCGCCACTTTTCTCTGCTCCGCGCGAACGAGACTTGTCCGCATCGAAGAAGCACACCAGGGAAACCTTGTTGTGGTGCTTCCGCCGGCCGACGATCGCTTTAGCTCCGCGGAATTGCGAAAAGGGCATTGGGATACTGATACGGTGAATGGCTGGAACAAAAGTGCTTCCTTCATTCGTACTAAAGACAGCGGCGATATCGAACGACTTAGCGTCTTTGTTCTTCTCGTCTCCCAGAGCGAAAAACGCCACTTTCACTTCCGGGTTCTGGAAGCTTCCCTTTTCGGGCATGATCGAGACTTGGTCTAGGTAGGCCTTTTTGCCTCGCCGCAGTAAGACGCCAGGAACTAGCTCGGTTTCCTTCCCCACTTCGACGTACAAACCGGTATGTGGCTTGAGCGCCCCTTTGGGGTTGAACTCCATGTACGCCACTTGCTGTGTTAGGCGCTTGGAGACTTTCGACTGCAGGTAAAACTGCTGAGGATTGGCTTCCGTAGATTCGACCACATTCAAGTAAGGCGTCGTACGCTTTGCATTTGCGGTATAGCGAGAGCCGCGCGTAGGCGGGGTGACGTTGTCGAAGAGGATCATGTCCTTTCCAACGTGGATGCGGTTGTTTAACTCAGCCTGGTACAGGGCCTTTTTCATGAGCGGCAGGCGTTTGACCAAGCGTCCCGTTTTGCCCACTTTTTCAACGACTAGAACTTCTGTTACGCCGCTATCGAAGGACGAGACAAAGAAATAGTGCTTTCCATCGTCTCGGTAAGTGGAACTGAAACCCTTTCCATCCGCCGGGACATTCACGCCCAAGTCCACAAGGTAGTAATTGTCCTGCGAGTCTCTGTCCTCAGGAATGGCAGCATGGAGTCTCCCCGAGATGACCAGAAGAGCCGGCACATGGCTTTCTAAGGCGTCTTCAGAGTCGCGTTTGATGTCAGGCGCGTAAACCAAAGCATCGCCATGCTTGTCCACATCGATTTGGCCGGGGAAGCGAATGGTGTTTTTATCAATGTCCCATTCCGCCGCGTCTCCGAGAACGAATTCCGCTCTTCCGGAAAATGGATCGATCGACTGCTGCACGCCCACAGGCTTTTCGCTGATAATCGAATTTGGGTTTTTTAGAAGTGTAACCGTGCCATCTAGCAGGTTGTACATCGGGATTTCGTTTACCCGCTTTTCGAAAAGTTCCTGACGCCCTTTGGATTTTGTATTGGTGTAAAAGGTATCAAATTTCCTAAGCAAACCGCGCCACTCAGTGATGAGTGGGTGATCCGCAGAATTTTTCTTCTGGTGAGACTTGAGCAAAGAGCGCGAGAAAACCGCAAAATCTTTATTCCCTTCGATGAGAGAACTGAGCTTCTGCTTGGGGGTAAAGTCGTAGTCGAGAACCGTGATGTTGCCCAGCGTTTGAAGTTTCGTGCCGGCGCCAGACTCGGGATATTTCAAAACAAATGCGAAGGTGAAGCCCGAGCCTAGGGCATGGCGTTGGCGCACGGAGCAGATGACTAGCTGGCCTCTTTTACTTCCTGCACCGCTGATACTTTCATCGCCGTAGCAGACGACGGCGTCTGGCTCCGTGATGTCCCCTAGAGTGACGAGGGCTTGGCTGAGGATATCGAAGAGCGGGTTTTGTTTCGATCCAATGACTATTTTGGACGCAGGATCGTTTGTTGTTTTACTGCCAAAGATAACGAGCTTCCCATCAATGACCGCAATCGACTCATTCCGATTGGTATGCGCACTGATGTAAAAGTTCTCGATAACCCCACTAGAGCGCTTCGAAGCCCCGAGGACGTTACCCGCAATAGCGAGACGAACGCCTTTTGCACTCACGGCGTAGACTCCCGGCTTTTCGGTGGTCTCCTTTGTGCCGTCCTCAAACACGATTTCGAACGGGTGTTCCGTCGAGTGTGTCGATCGCACAAGATGCGTCCCGTTCCCCCAAGCGAGGGGGGCGGCAAGCAGCACTATCCAGGCAGTAATACTTCGCATGCCTGTACCAGACTACTTCCGTGTCCGGGATTCTTGTTCCAAGCGTAAGTCGCGGACTAGACGCAAGGCTTCCATGAATGCACGCTCGTTGTACCCCACTCGGCTGAGTTCTCGGCGAGCGCGTTCGGCTTGGGTGCGGACATCTCCGCCGGCAATGCCCTTTTCGAAGTAGTCGACGAGGCCGGTGAGGGCGGTCGTGTCGAGTTCTTTCTCGATCAAGAATGTTTCGATAGCGGCCATCAACCCAGGATGGCGGTCGTTGGAGTCAGCGACTTCGACGACGAAGTTAGTAATATCGCCGTAGAGAAGTTCTCGGTGGTTGATGCGTTCGTAGATCTTGCGGATCTTTCTCATGCGCTCGAGGTTAATCGGGCGGCTCTCATCCCCTTGCGTGTATTCCTTCGCATCGGGGTTGGAGTTGAGTGCGATGATCTCGCGTTTGATTTCTTCGTACAGACGCAACACGCCGTCCGATTCGCCCTTGATGATGGATTGCACATCTTCGGCAAGGCGCGGGAGCAAGAAAGCTGTTTTCACTTCTTCGTAGAGATTAACCCACTCGGCGCGGATAGCGTCCGTCGGAGGCTCGAAGCCGCCTTGATCTAAGAGGCGGTAGAAAGCGCGGTCTACGACGTAAGGCGTAAGCGTGTTTTCGTTCTCTGCAGCCATCCGTAGGCAGACAGCAAGCCAGCTTTCCACATTGCGCGCCATGATGCCGCCCTGGCCTTCTTTGAGTAGCTCTCGCACGCGCTCCAGCTCTTTGCGAATCGCTTTGTTGGTTTGCAATTCACCGAGAATCACGCGCACGCGCGTAATCGGGTTGGTGTACTCATCCGAGGTGCTTCCCAAGGCATCGAGTTCTTTTTTGAAAATATCGAGCTGCTTCGGGTCGGTTACGAGCCGTGTGATAGCGGCGGTCAAACCGATGAGGTAAAGACTGCGTGGCGCAACCAAGATTTGCTGGCCATCGCTAGGCGTGTACCAGATTTCGTAGCGGCCATCGGGACCGGTGAGCAGGCCCTTGTCGTTGGGCGCCGGGTAAAGTTCTTCCAGGTTGGCAGGGGCCAATTTTCCAGGGCCTTTGAGCGGCCGCATTTTGAAACGCTCGGCGATCGCATCTGCGGGTGCCGTGACTTCTTCCTCTTCGTCGTCGAGCTCCGGACGATCCGAGCCCACCATCAGCAGCGCGACTTTAGACGCTTCCGTGGGGTGGATAGTGTGGCGCATGGGCACTTTGAAGGAGCGGTTGATGTGCGCTCTCGAAGGGCCGTTCGACTTAGCTTCTTCGATGCTCTCGTCATTATCCGCAGTGACGATCAAAGCGTTCAAGTAAACCGCGGGAGGACCGCCTCGGTCGACGACGCGGTTCTGCGCCGTTTCGAGGAAAACGTCGCGCAAAGCTTGTGGATTGCGGAAGAACTCATCCGCGAGCAGGGCTTTTCCGTCGGCGGCCAACACTTTGCCAGTGTAGAAATACGAGAGCGCGTTCTGCGGGCCGAAGATGCCCGAGGCGAACATATTGTCTTTGAAAAAGAGTTCGCTCCATTCGACGTCCTTACCCTGGGCGCGTAATAGCGCCGCTGGGCGATCGATATCGGGAACGTTGCGCACGATTTCCACGTGCTTGCTCAGGATATCGATGTACTGGCGTTCGGTGATGGGCCCACCCTTGTGGTGGTGCATGATGATGTAGTCGATAATCTGCTTGGTTTGGGGATCTGCCTGGCGAAACGGGTGTGCCGGGAATCCAATTTCTTTGAAGATCTTGTCGTTTGCGAGTGCTGTCACTGCTTTTTGCAAGCGCTTGGGCAAGAGCACGATGGGAGAGCGGCCCATCTGGTGACGGTACGGAACGTCTTTAGTTTCTTTGTCCAGCAACGGCCGGAGCATGGGAACTTCCCAAAGGTCCTTCCAGCGGAACGTGATGTCGTAAAACTCAGGGTTGTAGAGAGCGAGCTCCGTGAGGCGCTCCCAAAGGACTTTAAGAGCTTCTGTTTTTCCTGTTCCTGCGGGGCCGGCCAAGAGAATGGGCTTACGAGCGCTCTTGGCTCCCGACGCGCCATCCCGGATTTGTCCGACGAGATCATTCACGGCCTTGTACTGGCCAACGACCTGCACACCCGAGCGAGTAGGGCGGAGAAACGCATTCCAAGCGGTGATATTGCTCGCGCGGTACGTGGGTTCAATAATTGTCTTCGAGCCGAAATGGAGAATCGCGCGCCAGTGAATCTGGTAGGAGTCCATGACGATCGACGGAAAACGCACTGCAAGGTTGCGGCTTGGGTCGTTCGTGATCAGGTCTTCCAGCGAATATATTTCCGAGGCAGCTGCGAAGTTGCGCAGCACCGCATCGCTTACGAGATCCGTTACAACGGCTTTGGGACAACTAGCACCAGCCGCTTTTTTCGCCGCGAACGTAGGCACACTCAGAACAAAGGCCAACGCAAATGCAGAAATAAAATGAAACCCACCCATGTGTACCCCCTAAAAACCAACGCAGTATGTCAGTTCGGGTAACGCGCAGTGTTCAGACCGTCAAACGAAAAAACCGAGTAAAATATAACGCTTAGCGTTAGTGGCGCGGCGCGAGAGGAGATAAGTCCATCAAATGATTTGGACAAAGGTATAATTTTTAGTTGGATCCAAACCAGGAGAAAAAAATGCGAATGCTTCTCGGAATGTGTTTGTTTTTATCACTCGCCGCAAATGCGCAAGGGACCGGACCCTGCGCCGCGGATAAAGAAAAATTCTGCGCCGGGGTTCAAGAGGGTGAAGGCCGCATCGTGAAATGCTTGCAAGAGCACATCGATGAACTTTCTCCGGATTGTAAAACCACCGCGGAAGCGATGCAGGCTCACATCAAAGCAGCGGGCAATGCCTGCAAAGCAGACATCCAGCAATTCTGCGCGAAAGCCGAGCCAGGCGAAGGCCATATTTTGAAGTGCCTCCAAAAGCACCACAGCAAGCTTTCTCCCCCCTGCAAAGACACGATTAAGGTCGGGCACAAGAAGTAAAATTCCGCTTGCGAGATCCATGGTAGGCCCCCTACGTTGAAGCCCAAGGGGGCCACCATGGTTCGTTTAGCGATTCTTTTTTCAGTTTTGAATGCGTTCGCCGCGTGGGCCGATTTTATCAAGCCCGCGGATTACACACTTTCCTGCAAGATCGATATCAACGACGTTGAGGCGGGCACCAAGTTTCAAAAGTCTTCTCTAAGCGACAAACCTGCAGATTGGCCTATCCAAATCGATCTCGCGAAGTATCCCGATATGAACGATAAATGGTTCGCACCTGTCTTGGTGAAGCAGGGCTCCTTCCAGATCCGCTATTGGACGGGAAGAGACACCCAGTTCTTGGAACTAGGCGACTACCGAAAAAAACCAGCGAGTGAATTTGATATCTTCCACCTCGCAAGCAGCTCTGCGGACCTCAAAGCCGAGCGCTTGATGCTTGCGTACACCCGACCTTTGACGGTCTGGGGAGTGCCGCAGACCACCGAGGTTTTCGCTCAGTGCGCCCTCCTGAAAAAATAAGGCTGAGTTTGACAAGCCCCTGCAGCGCCCATACTTCCCTTGCACGAGGGTAGTTATGCTGCGAGCTGCATTCTTGGCGTTCATTCATACAGCTTTTGCGTGGGGGAATATGTACTCCTCCTGCGGTGGCTATATGGGCTACCACGGCATCCCGATCGTAATGCACCACAACCAGTACCGAGTAGCGGCGAAGGAATCGGCTTTAGTCGGCGTAGAGGTGGTGTTTCACGCCAACGCGAAAGTCCAGCGCGAAGACGGCCTCCCACTGCCGGTGGTCGGAAAAGTCCAACGCATCGTGGGCGATGCGCCGTGTTTTCGGTATTCCATCCGCTTGAGGGATGGTTCTGAAACTTGGATTTCGCTGAGCCAGATATCCTCGGATGCAGACGTGCTCCATTGCCGTACTCCTGCTTCTGCAGATCCTCTAGCGACTCCCCCCGAGTACCGAATGGCGGAAGGCAATAGCCGTTCGTTGGTTTTAGGAGAAACTGCGACGGTGCACTACAAGCAGCACGTCAGTGGCCGGCTTCGCTCATTTGAAGTCACTGGCGAGATTACTGAACTCGCGGAGATGATCGGCAGCCCTCAATACTACAATATGTCCGTTCGCACGGGACTGCGCGAAGATCCCCAAGGTGTACGGCGTATCATGGTGACACGCGAGGAAGTACAACGCCTCCGCAAAGAACTTCCCTTCAAACCACGCCGTACTTAGGCGGGTAGGCCATTGTTCTTTGAAGCTCGTGCAAACGCAGGCCGGTCGTAGCAGCGTTGGAGATACGCCTGCAGATTCGAGTGCCGCGCCGCGAATTCAGTGTGTCCTACTATCCGGCAAGAGCTCGCGAGCTGGATATCAGCAATCGTAAACTGTTCCCCGAGCAAGTAACTCCGTTTGGCAAAATGCGCGTTTAGCGCAGCCGCCATGGGCTCAATCAGGTCGAGAGCATCCTGACGTTGCCGCACGGTCGTTTCATTCTTTTCCTCGAAAAGCTCCGCGCGGATCACGCGCACTGCCGTCGGTTCGAAAGTCGAAATCGTATAGCTTACCCACTGATCGTAGAGCGCGCGTTCGCGGCTACCGGCCGTAGGAATGAGCTTGCCCACTTTGTCGCCGAGGTAAGTGCAGATGGCGGCGGATTCAAAGAGAGTAAAGTCTCCGTCCTTAAGCGCTGGGACTTTTCCGAAGGGGTTAATCGCCAGGTACTTGGGTTGTTTGTGCTCTTGCTCCAGTGGGTTCATCGTCTCGCGCCGGTAGGGCAGACCCAATTCTTCGAGAGTCCAGACCGGGCGAATATCGCGCACAAGGCCTTTGAGTTCAGGGCGCGGAGCAGTTAAAGCGTAGATAGTAATCATGCGGGCAGAGTAACCGAACGGTACTATTCCGGCTAGGAGCAGTTATGTGGTTTGAAGGCGCCGTGGCAAACGCCGTCGGGATTGTGGCGGGTGGAATCGTCGGGTTGGCGTTGAAACGCTTCATTCCCGAAAATGCCGGTAAAGCCTCTGAGCTGGGCCTGGGCGTTTGCACGTTGCTGCTCGGAATTAAGATGGGGTTAGAGGCGCAAAACCTCGTTCTTCTCATCTTAAGCGTGAGTGTCGGTGGGGCAGTCGGAACGGCTTGGGGGGTGGAGAAACGGCTCGAACGTTGGGCGAAATCCGTTCAGGCGCGGTTTCTGCGTTCTGGTGGCGATCGGTTTTCCTATGCGTTTGTAAACTCCTCGATTCTTTTTTGCACCGGCGCGATGGCGATCGTCGGATCTATCCAAGCCGGAGCAGCCGGGGACAATAGCGTGCTTTATGCGAAGACGACTATCGACGGACTCTTTGCGATTACATTCGCGGCAGTTTATGGCGCGGGCGTATTGCTTTCGGCGGTGCCTGTGTTGGCTTATGAAGGGGGGCTTGCGGCCCTTTCCCAGCAAGCGGCGTTTTTGTCTGAGCCTTCCATGCTGAAAGAACTCTCCGGTGTGGGCGGTGTGCTGTTGGCTTTTATTGGGCTTTCGCTTTCCGGAATCCGCAAAGTACCCACCGGCGATTACCTCCCGGCTTTGCCTTTGGCCATCGTGCTCAAACTCCTCTGGCCCTGAAAATAAAAAAGGCCACCCCGAAAGGGGTGGCCTCTTACGAAACCTAAATCAGGTTTGGCCGCCCTGGCAGAGGTTACCCGACTGCTTGCGAGCCAGTGTTTCGAGATCGCTTAGAATGTTCGATGCTGCCCCATTGATGTAAATCAAAGGCTTCTGAATTTCTCTTACTTCTGTTTTTGTTGTTTGATTCCAGTCTTCATAGCTAAACGATACGTTCATGGATACCCAAGTGCCGCTCATCAGGTTTGGATTCGTTACGGATTGATCCGTAGCGAGCGTCGCGCGGTTTGCCAGAATCAACGATGCTTCCTGTTGGAGTTTTCCCTTAAGGTAAACCGCAGTTTGGGTTTGTTGGTTAACGTCGAGATCCTTGAAGTTGCAGGACTTCACATAAAGCACGGCGCCGACTTTGTTGGCGTAGACGACAGCTTCCATTTGGCCGCCGCCCGTGCGGACGACAGAAAACTGGTTGATCCTCACATCGGCTGCGAAGGCCGATGCCGAAGCTAAAGAGAGAGCGATTACTAAGTTTTTCATTTTGAATTCCCCATTTTGTAAGACCCCAGGTCGGGAACAAAGGTAGAGACGGCTCGCAAAGTGGTCAAAGGGCGCTGCGTTATGGTAAAAACACGGGGATGAAAATCTACGCCCTTGCTCTGAGTTTACTCATCTCCCAAACGCTCTTGGCTTGGTCTCAAACGGGCCACCGAGTGGTAGGGTTGATTGCTGAGGGGCAGCTCTCTCCCAAAGCGCGCGCGCAAGTCGTGGCGCTCTTGCCGGGAGAAAGCCTCGCCGAAGTTTCGAATTGGGCCGACGAAGTCCGCTCCGATCCGGCCTACCGCCATATGGAAAAATGGCACTACGTCGATTACCCGATCGGCAGCCACTACGATCCGCAAACTGCGAACAAGCAAGGAGATGTTTTAAAAGCGATCCAAGATCTCTCCGCAAAATTAGGCCGCAGCATTCCCGCAGCAGAGCGCTCCGAAGCACTCAAGCTCTTGGTGCATTTTGTCGGCGATCTGCACCAGCCATTTCATGTCGGAAATGGCAAAGATGCGGGGGGTAATCTTTGCGATGTGCTTTGGTTCGGCGAGCCGACGAATCTGCATTTCATCTGGGATGAGAAGATGATCGATTCCACGCGCCTGAGTTTCACCGAATTTACCGGATTCTTAGGCAAACCCTCTGCTGCCCAAGTACAAGCTTGGAGCAAAGGCACACCCAATGACTGGGCCGAGGAAATCCCCGTTTTTCGTGAACAGCTTTATCCAGCGAGTCTCGGAGTGACCTTGGCCGCCGGCGCTGTGGAACTTCCCCAGAAACGCACCTACTGCCGCAGTGGATTTGAGATGCCGGAAACACCGAACGCGAAACGACCGGCCCTTGGATTCGACTACCGCTACCAGTTCCTACCGCGTGCGAAAGAGCAAATGCACAAAGCCGGCGTGCGCTTAGCGTTTCTATTGAATGGAATTCTTAAATAATTAGGTACGGCTCTTTTTGCGTTTAGCAGGGCGAACGCCCCACCGTGCGCTTGTGCCGCGTGCATCGACGTGTACGAAAGGGCCGTGGCCACGCGTATTGCGGTAAAGGCCTAGGCCACCGACTTCATAGAGGTGCGGTTCGTCGGTTTCCATCTCTTGCACGATTTCTTGCAGGATGGCGGTGTCTTTCCAATTCGATTTGCCGTCTTTGTTCAAATCGTCCATGCGGCCGTCTTGGGGCGCGCCATCGACAAAAATATCGGCTGCATCACCCCAGAGATGGCGGCTATTGCGTTTGCCACGGGGGCGGTTGTGGGAGGGCGTTCGGTAGCCGCTAACGACGGTAATGGAGGAATTATTAAAACCCCGTTCGTGGAGCTTTTCTAAAATACGCTCGAGTTTAATGAGCAGCTTTTCGCGTAAGAGCACAAACTTCGGGAAAGCGGCGCTTTGTTTGCAAAGAAATTGTTTGAGCTGAAAGTGTGGGCTCACCCAGAGGTCTTCATCCTCGGCGTTTACTTGGATGAAACCGCGAGGCTTCTCATAGACGCCTTCGCCCTTCGGGTAGTTCCCAATGGCGTAGCCTTTTAATTTGCCGCGTTTGATCTGGTCGGCAGGAACGAGCACGAAAACGTGGATCGTGACCTCAGGGTAATTCTTTTCGGGCGAAAGATAGAGGGTGTAGGTCCCTGGCTCTTGAGGGGCTGTCCAAATGGAAGCTTCCTCGGCTTCACGGCGAACCGTGCCGGCTTCCCCGAGCAGGTGGAATGGGACCCCGGCGGCAACTGTCAGCGTCTCCCCCGGCATCACAAAAGCGGAGCGGATGCGGTACGGGGAAACCTCACCATTCACTTCTGTGAGGAATTCCGCGCGCGGCACCAATGCCGAAATCTCCGGCCGGGTAGGGCCGAGACCGGTGCAAAGCGCGAAGACCACGCAAAGAAGGGCTATGCGTTTAAACAGGGGCAACTTCAATAACTCCGATGCCCTGAAATCTCGCAAATAGGCTTCGAAATCAAGTCTGAAAAAATGCTGAGCAAGAATAATTAGTTAGGCAAGCAGGAGGGAGGCGAGGCTCAGGCGGGGGCTTGCCCGGCGTAGCGAAGCGAAGACGGGAAATAAAAAAGGCGCCCCTTTTGAGGCGCCTTTTAAATCATGTCCGCTCTATATTAGGCGGCTTTTTTACCCTTTGCCGGTTGGGGCGCGGGGGTGTTCATTTTTTGCTGGGTTGGTTTTTGCCAGCTTGGCGGTGCCGTTGGGTGGCCGTGTTGCTGCTGCGGACCCTTGTTGAAGTTCTGAGGAGTGCTATGCCCCGTGCTCGGGGTATAGGCGTTCGGTTGTTGGTGCATGCCTTTGTTCTTCATTTTACGTTCCTTTGGTTAACTCGACTGATTCCAGTTTAGGGCCCATCGGCGAAGGAACGATGACGGGATTATGGAGTTCGTGTAGCTGAATTTTGTTGCCAAGGCTGCTTAGTTCAGACTTTATCTGGATCAGACACAGTCTGATTTAGGAATCGCTCTTGGTTTTACGTCTCGCACTCATTTTTAGTCTCCTCAGCCAAACGGTCGTGTACCCGGTCTACGCTGCGGACAACGCCCTTTTAGCGGCACTCAAGCAGGGAAAGACGTTTGCGCGGATTGTGCTCTTAGCTTCGGATGAAGAATTGCCTCATATCAGCCAAGGGCGCGAAGAAGCAGAGCACGCGCTGGAACAGCCGATGTTGGAATCGGTGGAAGGGTTTTGGCGAAAGCGGTGGGAGGCGCTAAAGAACCCCGCTGCGGCCTTAGATCTCACCCGATCTTTCCAAAATCTGGGACGGCTTTTGCGGCTTTCCAAGGACTTTGCAAGCCCCTGGTTGCGAAAGTTTCTTATCAGCGCGGCCACGATGTTCGGCATCACACACGGCTCTGAAGTCGTCACGGGTGTCAGCATGGGAGTGGTGGAATTACTTCGAGGCAATTGGGCCGAATCGATGGCTTGGTTTGGGTTAGCGCTCCCAGGGCTTTATGACATCGGTTGCTTCATCGGGGCCGGGATTCTCGTCCTTCGGCCTACCCGCAACGCTTTCCAGACTAGCTTGGACTACACCATTTGGGCGATCGGCTCAGGCGCCACACACGCGCGTATCCCACAACTATTGAGGAAGGTTTTTGATAGGCAAGAGGTGCAAGACCGCCTGCAAGCTGCCTTGGAACGCAATCCCCACCTGACTTTGGATGTCGAGGCCTCAGAGGATGGGGTGTTCGTGATCGATATCCAGGACAGTGCTGGTGTGCCCTTCGCACGGCTCACTTTGGAAGAGGACGAGGGTGAGCTTGTCGCTCGTACATTAGAAGTGAAGCCCGCAGCCATGCCCGGAAACCGCACCCCTTTCGTGTTGTACCTTCCCAACTGGGAACTTCGCGGTATCACCAAGGGTTTGGGTTGGAATCTTCGCGGCGTTCTCTTGCAAGTCTCGCGGTTAGTCCGCCGCGATCGTGAAGATTTGATCGAACGCGAGAAGACCTTCGTTTCTGAAGTAGAAGAGGTTGAAGGTCGCCTCGTTATCCACTTCCGGGAAAAGGCCGTCGCACTCACGCCTCGGTGGCGCCTCAAACGCCAATGTCCCCAAGTACTTGCCGAAGCCGGGCTTGCCGCCCCCTAAATGACAGGGGTGGGTTTGCCTCCGGGGGGTATCGATACTACATTTAAAGGAGGAGGCGGCATGTCCGACGAGTCCAAAGACGCGTTGATTGAAAGCTTCGGGACGCAAACGCTGGTCAAACCTAAGCAGAAGACCAAGCGCCCCTCGCTCTATAAGGTCGTGATTCTTAATGATGATTTCACGCCCCGCGAGTTTGTCGTCCACATACTAATCCGCTTTTTCGCCAAGGCCGAAGCTGAAGCGACACACCTCATGCTCCAGGTCCACCACAAGGGTGCGGGAGTCGCAGGTGTTTACCCATTTTCGATCGCGGAAACGAAGGCGTACCAGGTCAATGCTTACGCCAAGCAAAACCAATTCCCGCTGAAATGCGTGGTTGAGGAGGCTTAGATGTTTACGCCCAGCTTAAAGGCCGCTTTAGACGAAGCCGTTAAATACGCTTTCGATCACCGGCACGAGTTTGTTTGTGTCGAGCATATGTTGCTCACCATGCTCCACGACGACGAAACGGTGGAGATCATCGAAGGCTGCGGTGGCGATGTCGTTGAGCTCCGCCAGAACCTCGAAGCGTTTTTGAAGCAGCACTGCCCTACGGTGCAATTGGAAGGCAATCCGGAGTTTTCCAAATCGGAATGGAAGCCGGAGCTCACAATCGCGTTTCACCGAGTCATCCAGCGCGCCGTGATCCAAGTGCAGAGCGCCGACCGAGAAGAAGTTTCTAGTGCCAATGTCCTCATTGCCCTTTTTCGGGAAAAAGAGTCGCATGCGACGTTCTTCTTGGAAGAGCAGGGGGTCACGCGCTTTGATGTAATCAATTTTGTTTCCCACGGCTTTGCGAAAGAATCGCCTCTCGCGTTGCCCGAAGAGATGGAAGACGAAGAAGACGAGGCAGCTGGCGAGGCGCCTGCTCAAGAAAAAGGCCCCGAGCCAAAACGGCCCAAGGGCTCACCCCTAAAGAGCTTCACCACCAATTTAAATGAACGCGCGCGCCAAGGCCTGATCGATCCACTCGTCGGACGCGAAGACGTCTTAGAACGCGTGGTGCAGATCCTAGCGCGCCGGACAAAAAATAACCCCTTGCTTGTGGGCGACCCGGGAGTAGGGAAAACGGCCATCGCAGATGGATTGGCTTTGCGGATCGTCCAGGGCGATGTCCCCGAACGCCTGAAAAAGAGCACGCTCTACTCACTCGACATGGGTGCGTTACTCGCAGGAACGAAGTTCCGTGGCGATTTCGAAGAACGCCTGAAAGCTGTCGTTAAAGCAGTAGAGGGCGAGCCCGGCGCCATTCTCTTCATTGATGAAATGCACACACTCGTGGGCGCAGGGGCCACGAGCGGCGGTTCAATGGACGCGTCGAACTTGCTCAAGCCGAGCCTAACGAACCGCTCGCTCAGCGTCTTGGGCTCGACCACACACAAAGAATTCCACGCGCACTTGGAAAAAGACCGCGCCTTGATTCGCCGCTTTCAGCGGGTCGATATCAATGAGCCCTCGGTTGAAGAGACGGTGCAGATCCTCGAAGGCTTGAAGAGCCGCTATGAAGATTTCCACGCCTTGAAATACGCGCCAGATGCGATTCGCGCCGCGGCTGAGTTGTCAGCGAAGTATATTCATGGCCGGCCGTTGCCGGATAAGGCCATCGATGTCATCGACGAAGCCGGTGCGCGGATGCGTTTGCGCGGTTCGGGTTCGACTCAAGACACGGTGACCGTCGAAACGATCGAAACGGTCGTATCCTCCATCGCAAAAGTGCCGGCACGCTCCGTCAGCGCGAACGATAAGGAGCGCCTCGCAACGCTCGATAAAGATCTCAAAGCTGTCGTCTTCGGCCAAGACAAAGCCATCGACGCCCTAGTGAGTTCGATCAAGCTTTCACGTTCTGGATTGGGTAACCCTCAAAAACCGGTGGGCAGCTTCCTCTTCACGGGACCCACGGGCGTGGGGAAAACCGAAGTTTGCAAACAGCTGGCGCGCATTCTGGGAACGGAACTCATTCGCTTTGATATGAGCGAGTACATGGAAAAACACACCGTGGCTCGCTTAGTGGGTTCGCCCCCTGGCTATGTGGGTTACGACGAAGGGGGGCTGCTGACCGAAGCCGTCGGGCGCACTCCTTATGCCGTCTTGCTCTTGGATGAAATGGAAAAGGCGCACCCGGACGTCGCGAACATCCTCTTGCAGGTGATGGACAACGGTAAGCTCACCGACACGAGTGGCAAGACCGTCGACTTCCGTAACTTGATTTTAGTCATGACGTCCAATGCGGGCGGCCGCGAAGCCGGGAAGGCGAGCATCGGCATTGGCCAGCGGGCTGCGAGCGACCGCGCGCTCAAAGCCGTAAAAGATGCGTTCACGCCGGAATTCATCAACCGCCTCGATGCGGTTATCCCGTTTGTTCACTTGAATGAGCCTATTGTTTTACAAGTTATCGAGAAGTTCTTGGGCGAACTCGCAACGCAGCTCAAAGGCCGTGGCGTTGAACTCAAAGTCACCGACCGTGTGAAAAAGTGGCTCTTTGAAAAGGGCTACGACCAAGCTTATGGCGCCCGCCCCTTAGGCCGCGCTATTGATGAACACATCAAAAAGCCGCTCGTCGATCAGTTGCTCTTCGGCAGCGTTTCCGGCGGCGGTACGGTCAAAGTCGATGAAAAAGGCGGCTCGCTGAAGTTCGATTTTATTTCGGCAAAATAGCTAAATAGCTGATTTCACCGGGGATAGTCCGGTGACAAATCTTGCATCCTTCCGCCCCTAGTCAGCCCTCTGTATAATCACGGGTTCGCTGGGGGAAATTCCATGGGTTTTATTAATCGGTTCGCAATCGGTGTGCTTTGCTTTGCCACGGCGGCGCAAGCTGCAGGCCCGGAAGTTTGGTTGTACCGGCCGCAGGTCCTTTTGAAGGACACGCATAGCGAGAACAAACAAGCTGAAAAAATCCTATCGCAGGATCCACGCGTGGTCGCGGCAGACCTCGTGGAGTCCCTACACGTCGAAGGCTTGCGCTTTGAAGACGGGCGCCTCGCTTTGCGCAGCCTCAGAGGCGGATTATCCATCGGCAGACTGACTGGCGATAAAGAAATCACCGTGCCGGTGGTAAATACCAAACAAAAAATCGCGATGTTCGCCTTACGCGATATCAAAGTTTCTCTTCAATCACGCGGTGAAATCACGCTCGACTTGCCCGAGAAGGTCTTAGTCGATGCGCGGGTTGAGGGAAGTAAAGCAGCGTTCTCTATCAATGTAGAAGACTTCAAAACACAGGTCGCATCCCGCATCGATAGCTTGCTCCAAGACGGCGCCTTCGATCGACTCTTCACGATTCAGTTGAGTGGTAGCGTTCCCGATCTCGCCCGCGATGTGCTGGGCAAGATGATCGAAGCGCACAAGCCCGAACTCCTGAAACAGGCGCGCGAGAATTTGAAAAACATCCTTATCGCCGAAGATCTTAACAAGCTCTTCTCGCTCCAGAGCAACCTTCTTCCCGCATCCGTGTTGGAAACTAGCACCAAGTGGGAACTCATCAAGGTTGCTAGCGCCAATAGCGTATCCTGGGGCCTCCGCGCGCAGAGCAATCAGCCCGCAAGAGCGTTGTCTCCACAGCTCGGCCAGCAAGACGTTCGCAATCTCGTGACTGTAGCTTTGCCGTTCGATCTCGTCGGCTCGCTCGCAGGCAAAGGACTCAAGCAAGTTTCCATTAGCGCGGAAGCTTCGACGGCATTCTCCAAATTACTCGGCGTTACCTTGGCCCAAGGCGAGAAGCTTTCGATTGTGGCAGATGGCGAGCGCGCGCCGCGTGTGAAGTCCTGGAGCAGGGTGGAGAATGGCAAGAAGCTCCATTATCTCGATGTCCTCATGACTTTTCAGGGCGATCAGGGATCACAGAGTTCGGTCGGTGGCATCTTCGAAGTGGGTAGCAAGACATTGCCCTGGCTGACGTACCTGGCCGCCGTTCGCAGCGGCAGCTCGCTCATGGACGCCGATAAGTACGGTTTGAATAGCGCTCTGACAACCAATCTGGTGGCCGGTTTGCTCCAGTCAGAGTTAAGCAAAGCCACAGACAACGTGAGCAGCGCAACCTCACTGGAAATGCTCGGAATGCGTTCCTTGGGAGATGCAGGCGTGCGGCGCGCAGGCCAGGCCGATCAGGGCAACTGGGGCGAGCTTCTGGCGATCGATTTCCGCAAGCAGTAGTCTATTTCGAAAACTTGTCCGCTGCGGCGGCGAGGGCCCGGCTAATCCCGGGCTCAAATGCCGAATGGCCAGCGTCGGGAATTACAAACAGTTCTGCCTCGGGCCAGGCCCTGTGCAGATCCCAAGCACTACGCATGGGGCAAACGACATCGTAACGGCCTTGGACAATCACGGCTGGGATATGCCGGATTTTTCCGATGTCTCGCAATAGCTGGCCATCGACTTCGAAAAATCCCTTATTGTAGAAATAATGGTTCTCGATGCGCGCAAAAGCGAGAGCGAAATCGTCCGTGCCGTAGTGTTGGGCCGTATCGGCATCAAAGAGCAGTCGGGAGCTGCTGCCTTCCCATATGCTCCACTTTTTCGCAGCTGCCAGCTGCACCTTCGGATCCGAGGACATCAAGCGCTTATGGTAAGCCGCCACGAAATTCGAGCGTTCGGCTGCAGGAATAAAGTTCACGTACTCTTCCCAAAGGTCGGGCAAGAGCTGGTCGGCGCCATTTTGGTAAAACCAATCGATCTCTGATTGCCGCAGTAAGAAGATCCCGCGCAAAATCAGTTCTGTAACACGCGCTGGGTGTTTTTGCGCGTAGGCCAGGGCCAGCGTGCTGCCCCACGACCCGCCGAATACTTGCCAGCGTTCAATCTTCAATTCTTCACGGATTCGCTCCATATCGGAGACCAGATCCCAGGTCGTGTTCTGCTCGACGCATGCATGCGGCGTACTCAAACCGCACCCGCGTTGATCGAAGAGAATGATGCGGTAGCGCCGCGGATCGAAAAACCGCCGCTGCTGCGGGCCCGAGCCGCCGCCTGGCCCACCGTGAACGAAAACGGCCGGCTTGCCCTGCGGGTTGCCCGATTCCTCGAAGTAGATCTCGTGGATATCGGAAACCTTGAGGCGTCCTTTACGGTACGGTTCAATAGCGGGGTAAAGCCAAGTCTGAGCGTCGCGGGCAAGTGCTTCCATGCACGGATTATAGAGAAGCCTTGCCGGCGTGTCGACGGACTCCTAATGTAGGGGGCCTCTTAGGAGGAACCGTGATTCGATCTCTTTTGGTAGGCGTTTTGATGACTGGGGTGACTGTGGCAGATACAAAAACGAAGACGTTTGAAGTACAAGCCCGCGAGGTCTTAGAGAGGCACGCCAAAGAAATCCAACCTCTAGAGAAAACCCTGAGCCTGGCATGGTGGAATGCCAACACGACAGGTTCAAAAGAGGACTTTAAAAAGAAGGCCGACGCCCAAGACAAGTACGACGCCAAGATATCCGACCCGAAATACTTCGCCGAGGTGAAAGCAGTTCGCGAAAAAGCGGGTGCCGCGACCGACAAGCTTCTCGCCCGGCAGATCGACGTCCTTTACTTCCAAATGCTCGAGAAGCAGGTGCCTACCGATTTGCTCAAGCAGGTCTCGGACCTCTCCAATAAGATTGAAGAGACGTTTAATAACTACCGCGCTCACGTCGATGGCAAAGAACTCACCGATAGCGCCGTGAAAGGTGTTTTGAAAAGCTCCTTGGACTCCAAGCACCGCCAGGCTGTTTGGGAGGCTTCTAAAGGGGTTGGTGCAGCGGTGGAAAAGGACCTCACCCAGCTCGTGAAACTGCGCAACCAGATCGCTAAGAAGCAGGGGTATGCGAATTATGCAGAGCTCATGCTAGCCATGAGCGAGCAGAAGCCCGAAGCCGTTCTAAAGCTCTTCGATGAACTGGACACCCTTACCCGCGAGCCGTACCAAAAGCTAAAAGCCGAAATCGATGCCGTCTTGGCTTCCAATTACCACCTAACGCCCGCGCAGCTTCGGCCATGGCACTACCACGACCCGTTTTTCCAAGAAGCCCCGCTAGTTTATGAAGCGGACCTAGATCAGGTTTATAAAAAGGCAGATATCCTGGCGCTGAACAAGAAGTTTTACGACGGCATTGGCTTGCCTATCGACGATGTCATCAAGCGCAGTGATCTCTATGAAAAGAAGGGCAAGAGCCCTCACGCCTTCTGCACGGATATTGACCGCAAGGGCGATGTCCGCGTCTTGGCCAATATCGTGCCTAACGAAGCTTGGATGAACACCATGCTCCATGAGCTCGGCCACTCAGTTTACTCGAGCAAGAACATTCCAGACTCGATGCCTTATCTCTTGCGGACCGAATCGCACATCCTGACGACCGAAGGCGTGGCGATGCTCTTCCAGAAATTCTCGAAGCGGGCGGACTTCCTTCAGGCGTTGGGGCTTAAAGTAGATAACGCTGCCGCCTTTAATAGTGCAGGAGAGAAGCTCCAGCGTGCAGAGCTCCTGGTCTTCTCGCGCTGGGCACAGGTGATGTTCCGTTTTGAAAAAGCAATGTACGAGAATCCGGACCAAGACCTAAGAGCGCTTTGGTACTCACTCGTTGAGAAATACCAAGGCCTGAAAAAGCCGGAAGGCAGAAACGCCGCCGATTATGGCGCGAAGATCCACATCGTTGTGGCGCCGGTCTATTACCACAACTACCTCATGGGCCAGCTCTTCGCTTCACAGGTCGCTCACACGATCGCTAAGACGGTGTTGGGTGGCGTCGAGCCGAAAAAAGCGAGTTACATCGGGAATAAAAAAGTCGGAGACTATTTCAAAGCCAAGGTGTTTGGCCCGGGAAAATCCCTTAGCTGGAATGAGCTAACAAAATTCGCCACCGGCGAAGAACTCAGCCCGAAAGCGTTCGCGGCCGATTTCAACTAGCCTTACGGCGAATGCTTAAGCGTTCGGCCGGCTTTCGGTCGAGCGCGATGGATACGGCGAGATCGCCGACGACGTTAGTGGCCGAGCGGCAGCGCGCTACAATCCAATCCACCGTCAGCAGGAGCGGCAAGATCTCCATAGGGATGCCTGCGTGGCTAAGTACGAGGGTGAGGGCAATCAGCCCTGCTTCGGGCACACCCGCAACCCCTAAAGCCGCAATGAGGCAGCTCATCGCAAGCCCGAGCTGTGCGAAGAACGACAAGTGCATGCCATACGCTTGGGTCACGAGGATGACGGCCATGGCTTCGTAAAGCAAAATGCCGTCGTTATTGAAGTTCGTGCCCAAGCCAGCCCCGACGCGCGCGGCTTCTTTAGAAACTTTCAATTCATCCAAAGCGTCGAAGGTGAGCGGCAGAGTGGCTAAGCTGCTATTAACGCCGAACGAGTAGCTCACTGGCCAGCGCGCGGCAGCCCAGAACTTACGCAGCGGCATCTTGCATACGACGCGGATCCAAAACTGGTAAACCAAGAACACCTGCAGGGCCATGCCCGCAACGGCGCATGCGACGTAGCCGGCCAGGCCCGTGAGGGGCGCAATGCCTTTTTCGCCCACGGCTTGAGCAACAACCGCGAAAACCGCGAGTGGGCTGATCTTCACTACCCAGTGCACGGCAGTAATCAACCAGGTCATCAGCCAGCTAATCACTTTCGAAGCGCCTTCCGTGGGAACGCCTTCACGCTTCATCGTCTGCAAAGAGAGGCCAAAAAGGATGGCGAGCAGAATGATCCCCATCACAGAGTGTTCGAGGAAGGGCTGCAGGAGATTCTGCGGCACATACCCTAGCAAGGTTTGCCATAGGTCAACGACCTTAGGGGGTGGTGCCATCTTTGCGGATTCCGGAATCAGATCCCGCAGCGCCGTACCCGGTTGCCAGAGATTGCAAAGCGCCATTCCAATCAGGATGGCGGCGGTGGAGTTAATCGCGCAGATGAAAAGCAAGCGCGCCAAAGTTTTTCCGCGAATTGCTGCGTGGGAAAAAGAATCGAGCAACACGACGAAGAGCAACGGCGTCGCTAACGCCTTTACCATTTGGATTAGAACGGATCCGAGTTTTCCGAGGGGCGCGATGCTAGGGCCCGCAAAGCTCCCTACCGCTGCGCCCAGCACCATGGCCAAAAGGGTTTGGTAATGCAAAGGAAAGCGCGAGCGCGTTCGCATGGGGTCCCCCAGATTTTAGTTCTTAGCGGGCAGCTTCCTGCCAGAGCAAAGAGCCATCCAAAACCTTGAGTCCCAGCTTGTAGGTGCGGCTGTCATGGTTGCACCGGATAGCGCGGAAATTCTCTTCAATGCGGTGACGCGCATCGAGGCAGAAAATATCCGCGGCGTCGCGGACATTCGCTTCTTTGCTGCCATGGGCGCGGCCAATCGTTGCCGATATAGCGAACAACTCGGTGGCGATATCCACCACGCGGCCAAGCTGCACTTGTTTGCGCTCCAGTTTCGGGCCATGCCAAACCATCAAGTGGAACGTCGTGCGGGCCAAGCGGTGCGCAGTGCGTTTTGCGTAGCGCAGGTGCTTGCCCAAACGCCCCATACCCGAGTGCATCGGCCAGGGAGAAATGGACAGCCATTGTAGTGGGTACCACCAAGCGTAGAACATGCCGGCTTTTACCAGCGCCGTCAGACGGCGGGTGATGGGCAGGCGCGGGTTCAGGACATCGCCCGCGACTTCTAAGTGCTTGTCCAAAGCTTCTCGGGCGATGAACAGCCGCATGATCTCGTTAGTGCCTTCGACGATCTGGTTGATGCGCGAATCGCGCACGGAACGTTCAGCCGGGAAGGGCCGCTCCCCGCGCGCTTTGAGGGAGGCATACGTTTCGTAGCCGCGGCCGCCGCGCATTTGCAGGCCTTGTTCGACGATTTCGTGGCTGCGTAGGCTGCAGAAAAGTTTTGCCATGGCGGCTTCGAGGCGGATGTCTTGCGTGCCGCGATCCACCCACACGCCGGCAAGCCAGGTGATGGATTCCATCGCAAGCAGGTTGCCGGTCATTTGAGCAAGCTTCTGCGCGCCGGGTTCGTGTTTCCCGATGGCATTGCCCCATTGTTTGCGTTCATTGCCCCAGAGGCGGCATTCCTCGATGACTTTACGAGTGAAGCCGATGCAGCAAGCCGGGATGCTCAAGCGGCCAGCGTTCAATGTCGTCAAAGCGAGTTTCAAGCCTTTGCCCAAGCCCCAGATGATGTTTTCCTTGGGAACTTTGACGTTGGTAAATTTCAAAAGCCCGTTCTGGACACCATTGAGGCCCATGAAGCGGCAGCGGTGCAACACTTCAAATCCGGGCGTGTTGCTCTCGACGATAAAAGCAGTGATTTGTTTGCGCTCTTTGCCATTCACTGTAATGGAAGGCGTTTGCGCCATGACCACCAAGATGTCCGCGATAACGCCGTTGGTGCACCAAAGCTTGGTGCCATTGATGATGTAGTGGTTACCATCGGGCGTGGGCACCGCAGTGGTTGCGAGGCGCGCGGGATCCGATCCCACCTCAGGTTCGGTCAAAGCAAAAGCCGAAATAGCCCCCTTGGCGAACTGGGGGAGATACTTCTTCTTTTGTTCGGGAGTGCCGAACATCAAAAGCGGTTGTGGCACGCCAATGCTCTGGTGCGCGGAGAGCAAGGCAGTGGTCGACGAGCAGTAACCGTTCGTGAGTGCCAGCGCGCGGTTGTAGTTGACCTGGGAAAGTCCGAGCCCGCCGTACTCCTTTGGGATCTTCATGCCGAAAGCGCCCAGCTCAGCGAGGCCTTTCATCACGGTATCCGGAATCTGGCCTTCGCGGTCGACCTGGTCGCCATCGAGATTGGCCGCTAGAAACTTATCGAGCTTTTCGAGGTAGGCGTCCCCGATTTTGCGGTCTTCATCGGTTTGGAAGGCGTAGGGCAGGATGGAGCTGGTGCGAAGCTTCCCTAGGAAGATATCGCCGACAAAGCTCGGGTGCTCCCACTGCGTTTCGCGGGCTGCTTCCGCGACTTCTAAGGCTTCTACTTCTTCTTTATTACGTGTTTTTTCATCGATGAATGTCTGTGCCATGCCGGAAACTCTACCAGCGTTCTCTGGCATTTGAAAACCTGGCCATTAATGTGGGGAAATGCTATCTACGCCGCTCCTATGAACAAAACGCGCGCGATCCTTTTGGGAATTATCTGTTATTTCAGTATCTTACCAATGACTTCCTGGGCAGTGGAAGGCCGAGGGGTGGGTAGTTACCCCTCCGACTTCGCACCGGCACCGGCACCGAAACCGACCCACCGCCTCCGCGATACGGACATCCCGTGTGGGGTGTACCTAGCCCGCGCGGTTTATGAGGCCGATCAGCGGCGCCTGGACGATACCGTGGGTGAAATGGTTGCGACCCTCAATGCGCCCGACGTTCGTAAGTACTTTGATGGTCTGCAAGGCATTAAACCCGACGGCATGTACGTGCTAGCCGGGGTTCCCATGTTCCAAGGCAATGGGCAGCTGATGCAAGACGTGCGTGGGATGCTGGAACAAATGGGCTGGGGCGATATCCCGGTGCGAGCCATTACCCGCCCTTCCGGAGAGGGGACAACCCGCATTGTTCAGGAAGCACTGGCCTTATTGCCAAGGCCTCACGTTTTCCAACAACCCGTACCTTCGGAAGTCGCCGGTGGGGTGGCTGCTGCGAGCATGGGCGAACTGGTACTTTTCGTTTTTTCGTTTAGCCAGTTTGACGCCACCATCGCTGTGCCGATGGTGCTGGGTAGCTATACCGGCAACTTATTGATGGCTACGGGCCGTCGTTCCATGAGCAATTGGATCATGGAGTCGCGTGGCCGCCTCTGGGAAATCGTTCTCAAAGAAGCCATTGTCAGCACTCTGTTTGGCGCCATGTACTACGGCAGCTTCAAGATGCCGGAGATTGCCCAGTTGTTCCGTGAAAATGGCCTCGGTGCCTTAGCATTGCTACAACAAGCCACCCCCACATTCTTTAAAGACCAGTGGGTTTCTATATTGAGCCATGCTTTCTTTTTCACGAGTACTTTTGCCGGTACCTACAAGTGGGAGCAGCAGATGGCGCAAACGGTGCGGGGCAATGCCGACGTGCGCCGCACGACGCCTGCAGTACAGGGAACTTTATTCCTGCTTTCGACGCCGCTTTTTGCTTGGGCAGCCAACTCCGAAGCTCCCAAGTGGATCGATACGGCTATCCAGATGAATTACGGCCAAGCGGCTTTGGCGGGCCTGGTGGCGTCACAGGCACCTGGTTGGGTCCGAGCGCTCCGTGGGCAAGAAGGCCTCACTTGGTTCCGCAAACTCGCACTTTGGGCGGTCGGGCCGATGGCTTACTGGGCGTTCAGATCAGACTCTGCAATGTGGATTGATACCGGTCTTCAGATGAATGGTGGCCAGGTGGGCATGCTGGTTCTAGCCGCCACGGGCGCGTCCATTTACATCAAACCGACGATTCTCAATCCAACGGTAGGGATGGTGGATTCCTTGCGGCCCTATTTTGAGCCTTGGTTGCGGCCCTATAACCGGGTGGTGAATGCCTTCTACCAGGGAGTGGTTGCCCGCGCGGTTTCGTGGTTCCGCCGCGGCTCAGACGACGCTGGTCAGGACTAAGCGGCCCGTGTAGCTTGCGCGGGTGGGCAGCAAGTACTGGAAAATCCATCTCGAGATTAGCAATATCTGCAATCTCCAATGCAGTTTTTGCCCGGAGGTCGTCCGGGCGAAAAAGCTGGTCGATGTCGGCCAGTTTGCACACGCCATTGAACAAGTCGCCCCACTCACTAAGACGGTAACTTTGCACCTCATGGGCGATCCTTTGGTGCACCCCAAGCTCGGGGAGCTTGTTGAAATCTGCGCGCGGGCAGGACTGCAGATTTTCCTCGTCACTAACGGGGTATTGCTCCGAGAAAAAGAAGCCGAGTTGCTTTTGCACCCGGCGTTTCGGCAGATCTGCTTTTCGCTGCATAGTTTCCCCGACAACTTTCCGGAGAAAGATCCGAGCGTTTACCTCGATCGCATTTTCCGATTCACCGAGATGGCCTTTGAAAAACGGCCCACGCTTTTTATCAACTATCGGCTCTGGAATCTCGCGCAGCCGCGCGGCCAGCGGTCTTCAAACTTGGAAATCTTAGAGCGGATTGAAAAGCATTTCGGCGTGACGCTTCCCCGCGAGGTCGATGTCCGCGAGCGGAAGAACCACATCGTCAAAAACTACCTCTCGCTGCATTTTGATACGGAGTTTGTATGGCCCGCGATGGATCTGCCGGTGCTCGGAGAGCAGGGTGTTTGCTACGGGCTGAAATCGCATTTCGGTGTTCTGGTCGATGGCACCGTCGTGCCCTGCTGCCTCGATAAAGAAGGCGCGATTCCTCTGGGGAATCTTCACGACACGCCCTTGCGGGACATTCTCGCAGGGCCGCGCGCCCAAGCGCTGCTCGCTGGCTTCCGCCGGGGCGAGTTGGTCGAACCCCTTTGCCAGCGCTGCCAGTATATCGAGCGATTTGAGACGCCTTTAGCGGCGCAAAGTATCTAAGAAAACTTTTGCAGATTGGATCGCTCGCGCGGTAGTCGCGATGCGGTGCTGGCGCATGGCCGGGTTTTTCCAAAAACGCGTCCACAGGCGCAAAGCTTCTCGCGTGGCCCAGCCTCTTTCGGCGCCTCGCCGAGTCGCACGCGCTGTGCGCACCGCAAGTCGCAACCAACGCGCTTCCACAGGCGAGAGCTCGGGGCTTAGCAAGGTGCGCGAGAGAACCTGATCCACCCAATCCGTCCCGACTTGCACACCAAAGAGTGCTGCGGCGTGGAGCGTGAAGGCTCCGCCTTCTTTCTCCCGAGAGGCGAGGGTGATGTCTAAGTGGGGTAACGCCATTCCTAGAGCGAAGCCGCCAGAGAAAGCGGCAGTTTCGAGAGAGTCTTGGGCGGTGCGCGCAGCAGCTACCCAGCGCTTTTGGGGATCGCGCAGAGTGGCCCAACGGCTTTTCCACGTTTCGGGCGAAAGCTGGTGCTGCAAAACCGCTAGCGCTCTCTCACGTGAGTTTCTCGCTTCCGCGCTCCAACCTTTCCAGTCCGGATGGCGGAGTTTATCAGCGGCTCCTGAGAGCAGGGCTTTCACTTTTACGGGGCTCAGGCCGGTCGGCGCCCCGGCCTCCGTCCGCCGCTGCAGAAGGTCTTTAAGAATGATCGCACCCTGCGTCTCAATGACGGTCTGAGCGAGCGTGCTCCAGCTTTTGTAACGCTTGTGCTTGGTTGGAGAAGAGGGCGCCACGGGGTTTAGTCTACGCCCTTGCGTTCATAGGGCAATGGTGTTCAAAAAGTCCGGAGGAGGCGGTGATGGTGAAAGAGTTCGTTGAGTTCCTGAGGCAGTATGGCGTCATCGGGCTTGCGATCGCGGTCGTTATCGGCGGCAAGCTGAATGAGTTTGTGTCGAGCATGGTGAACGACCTGTTCATGCCGATTGTCTTCCAACCCTTGTTGCGCGCGGCGGAAGTCGACGATATCCGCAAGCTGAGTTGGCACGGCATCCTCTACGGCAAAGCCGTGGGCGCCGGGATTGATTTTCTCATCGTAGCGATTATCGTCTTTGTTTTCGCAAAGTACGTTCTGAAAGAAGAGAAAGTCGTTAAGCGCTAATGCCCTCTAAAACCGGTCTACTGCTTGTGAATGTGGGGACGCCGGCGTCGCCAGAGCCCCGCGATGTAGGCGCTTACCTGCGGGAATTCCTCATGGACCCGTTGGTAATCGATATCCCGTATATCGCGCGCTGGCCGTTGGTGAATCTCGGAATCGTCCCGCGCCGCAAACACGC
>JAIEOG010000430.1 GCA_019750655.1 bacterium | reverse complement strand
CGCCTGGGCCGTGACGCGGCGTGCGAAATCTGCATCGATGATCCCCATGTCTCCCGCGTGCACGCTGAGTTTGATCTCGTGGACGGCGCGCTCGTCATCCGCGACTTGGGCAGCACCAACGGCGTGTTCGTGAACGGCAACCGCATCCGCGAACAAAAACTCTCCGATGGCGACAAGATCCTCGTCGGGACACGCTTGTACTTTCGCTTCGCGTACCAAGACGCTCAGGACCAGAATTACCAGCAGAATCTCTTCAAAGCCGCGAACAACGATGCACTGACGGGCCTTTACAACAAGAAGTTCTTCCTCGACGCCTTGCCAAAGGAAATGAGCTTTGCCCGTCGCTCGAATGAGCCTTTAAGTCTCTTGATCCTAGACATCGATTTCTTCAAAAAAATTAACGACACCTACGGCCACCAAGCTGGCGACACCGTTTTGAAAATGGTGGGCGCTCACTTGGCCAAGCACGTCCGCCTAGAAAACGTCGCCAGCCGTTACGGCGGTGAAGAGTTCGCAGTCATCCTGCGCAACTGCAGCACGGAACTCGCGCACACTGTCGCCGAGCGCCTGCGCACCTCACTCGAAAAAGAGACGGTCTCGCTCGCCCAAGCAAAGATCACCGTGACCATGAGTATTGGTGTCGCGACTTTGCAAGACGATAACTACAAGACAATTGAAGAGTTCATCGAAGCGGCGGATTCACGCCTCTACCAAGCCAAGCAAAACGGCCGTAACCGCACCGTCATAGGCTAACTTCTAAGGTTTCCACTCAGGAATAGGGTTTGGGTAAGTCGAAGGGGGCATTCCCTGCCCTGCCAGCCGCCGTTCTTGGCGCGATTGGATAAGATCTTTCTCTACAACAAACCCATAGGCGCCCGTCCGGCATTCGCGAATCGGAATCACTTTTGGCGCGCGTCCCACGCTGCCGACATAGTCCGGTCCTAAGCCAAACATCCCCGCAATTGCATCAAAACCCCGAAAGGGTTTCGGGTAGCCCAAGATCTGCAAAGTGGCTTCCCCGCGGAGGGTCGTGAGCACCGCGCGGTTTTTAGGCCCGGTATCCTCATCCTCCTGCACCATCTTGCGGACCTCATCTTCCAAGAAACTTCGGTCACGGAATACTTTTAGAGGCTGGTGGATTTGAAATGTTTCGCAGTACTCGCGGCCGCCAGGCAGCGGTACAGTCTGTAGATCAGACGGCGAGCGAGTCGCTGCCATCCCTTGAATACCCCAAATAGCAAACCCAAGCAGTAGAACGCGCATCTTCCCCTCGGCCCTAAAGACGGCTCCCAGGCGAAAACTGTGACATTAAAGTGGGTGACGGGAAAGAGACTTTACGGTGTTCGTTTCGTCTACGTAGACAAGTGTTGGCACATGGCGAAGGGCTTCTTCGCGGTCCAACGAACAGTAGCTGGCGATGATAATGATATCGTTCTTACGGGCCTTCCAAGCGGCGGCGCCGTTAATGCAGATCGTCCGGGGCGGGCCTTCGATGACATAAGTGGCAAAGCGTTCGCCGTTGGTGACGTTATAAATTTCCACCCGCTCATAGGGCGTGAAACCCGCTGCCGCAATGAGTTCGCGGCCGATGGTGATACTCCCCTCATAATCCAGATTGGCGTCCGTCACCGTCGCTCGGTGAATCTTTCCTTTGAGATACTGCACGATCATTGCGATAAACCCGCTGCTTCGAAATGTTTCTCCAACTCACCTAAAACCAGCTTTTGCGTGTTTTCAACTGACATCTCAAACAAGCCGCCAGCGGCCTTGCGGTGCCCACCGCCCCGCACCGTCAAACGGCGCGCCAACGCGGCGACATCCATCGACCCATGCGAACGCAGGGAAATCTTCGTGAGCCCTGGTTTGAGCTCGTAAAACAACACTGCGACCTGGATACCGACGGTCAGGAAAAGATGGTCGATAATCCCTTCGCGGTCATCGCATTCAGCCCCCTGGTACTCCATGGATTTGAGCGGAATGGACGACCAGATAACGCGCCCGTCAGCAATCAGCTTCGCGCGCGAAAGCGTTTCGGAAAGCAGGTGCAGGCTACAGAAGCTACGCTCCAACATTCCGCGCTCGCCCACGCGTGTGAAATCAAAACCCGTGCGCAAGAGTTTTGCTGCAAGCTCCATGGATTCTGGTGTGGTGTTGGAATGCCGGAAAAAGCCCGTATCGAAAACGAGGCCAAGGTAAATCTGTTCACAGAAATCGCGGTCGAGCGGCGTTTCGAAAAACGGCGATTGCGAGAGGTAATAAAGCAGCTCCGTATTCGACGATGCATGCGGATCGACAATCTTAATCGAATAGGGGTAGTCGGCGCTCACCTGGTGGTGATCGATAAAGACCTGAGTCTTCGCTTTTTCGAAAATCGGGCGCACGCGGCCCGCACGGTCAATACCACCGTCTACGATAAATGCGACGTCGTAGGACTTGCCGAATGCCTCTTCGTAAGTTTCAGGGGTTTGAACGGTATCGACGTCTGGCAAGAAACGGTAGCGTCCGGGGAGCGCCTCATCGTTCAGAATCGTCACTTCGACTTGCGGGAAGCGGTGGCGGATCATGCGCTGGAGCGCCAGCTGAGACCCCACAGAGTCGCCATCGGCATTGCCTGGCGCCGTAATCAGAACGCGCCGGGCAGTCGCCAACGCCGGCTCTAATTGCTGAAGCTGGGAAATGAATTTATCCGTGTTCAACATGGATCTCTTTCGGGCTAACGAGCCCAACCGCCAAACCCAAGAAAGTCATAACACCAATACAGCCGAGGTTAAAGCTCAGCGGCAAAAGCCATTGAAATCCTTAAGAAACTCTCAGCAGGATCTTGCCGCAAACAGAGCGATCTGCCATGCGGGTAAAGGCTTCTTTGGAGCGGGCTAAATCAAAAGTGGAATCCACGACTGCACGCAGCTTGCCTTGCGCGAGCAGCGAGAGCATGCGCGGAAAATCCGCCTTGGATCCCATCGTGGATCCCAGAATCTGAATTTGGCGGAAGAAGACGTGTTTGAGATCCGTCACGCCCTCACCGCCGGAGGTCGCCCCACAAAGCGTGATGCGGCCCCCATTGCGGATCGCGCGGATATTTCCCTGCCAGTAATCTTTTCCCAGATGATCGAAAATCACGTCCGCACCGCCGGGCACGATGGCGCGTACCGCCTTTGCGAAATCTTCTTTGGCGTAATTGATAACGCGATCCGCGCCGAGCTTTTTCGCGAGCTCCAATTTGGAATCGCTACCCGCCGTCGCAATCACATGCGCACCAAAGACTTTGGCGATCTGAATGGCCGCGGATCCAACGCCGCTCCCCGCGGCATGGACGACAACCCACTCATCGGGTTGTACTTGCGCGCGGCGCACGAGCATCTGCCAGGCCGTTGTAAAGACTAAGGGGAAGGCAGCCCCCTCTTCCAAGCTTACCCCGTCGGGGAGGTGGAAGAGATTTGCCGACGGTACGACGACCGTTTCTGCATGGGTACCACTGACATGCTCACCCAAGATCCGGTACTCGGGGCAAAGGCTTTCCCAGCCGCCGAGGCATTTCGGGCAGCGCTGGCAGCTGAGACCCGGATGGACGATGACTTTATCGCCGACTTTGAAACCTTCAGCACCAGGCCCCAGGGCCGAAACGGTACCCGAGGCATCGCCGCCCAAAACGTGCGGGAACTTCAGCTTCAGGCCGGGCAGGCCTTCACGGACCCAGATATCGAGGTGGTTTAGCGCTGCGAATTTAACGGAGACAGCTACCTGACCAGGGCCTGGCGTCGGTGCCGGGATGTCTCCATACTGCAAGACCTCTAAGCCGCCGTGGCCCGTGAGGTAGCTCGCCTTCATTTATGGCCCTTGATATAGGCAATCGACCGAGGCACGTAACCCGTCCGCAGATAGCGGATCGTGTAGTGCAGCACCGCCAGAACGAACCAAACGACGTAGATGATCGCGATTTCTTCCCGCAGATGGGCGTCGATAAACTGCGCCAACCACAGCACGAAAATCGCCGTGCACTCGGCTAGCGTAAAGCGCAGGTCGAGCAAGAACAATCCGGCCAATGCCGATTGGGCGATGGTCAAAGCCAATTCCACCCAATGCATATGGTCGAAATGGACGCCTTCGAAACGGCCCAGCGAAAGACTGAACACGAGTGGGATCATAGCGGCCAACATCGTCCATTGGTTGATATTGCTGCTCACCATGTTCATGACGGCCATGGGCGCCTTGCCCTTTTGGCGGGCCCAGTTGAAAGCCGAAACCTTCTCGGGGAACTCCGAGAGAAAAGGGGCAACCCACTGAACAAAAACGAAGGTGCTGATTCCGAAGGTAACAGACCACTTTTGAAGTGTTTCCACAAACGGGTGAGCGCTTAGATAAAGCACTACGCCACCGCCGAGAAAGAGCGCCGTCACAGCCGTTACTTTCTGGACGTGCGGAAGCTTAACGATCTTTTTGCCGATCCACGGAAGATCGTCTTCGTCTTCATGTGCCTCGACGGGCAGACGCGCGATGAGGACTAAGTAGGCAACGTAAATCGCCGTCAACACGACGGAGTCCCAGCAATTCAACTCGCCTTTGAAAAGGATCACACAGAAGTAAAGGACGGAAAGGAACAGGAACAAAACGCTGTAGGAATCGGCGTCGTCGAGCAGGATTTCTTTTTCCCACTTACCGGTCCGCGCTTTTTGGCAGAAAAAGAAGACGAAGAAAATCATGGGCCAACCCAAACCGACCAAGAGCCGCAATGAGCCGGTCAGGTTTGCAATCATCAAGTCTCTTTGTTGGTTCCAAGCGATGGTCGCTTCGACCGCAAACTCCGGCAGGGTCTGAAGCCAGGCCAGAAGGCTTAAAGCCAGGGCTTTCGGGATGAAGGTTTGCGCCGTTTCAGCTGCCCACCCGATAACAAAGGCCGAGCCCAGGATGGCAAAAAGGCTCCACGATTCGACTAGGTATTCCAAGACGGTCTCCCCGATTTATCCCTAAAAGGTGCCTTTTTTCGTCACCTGACACCCGAAAAGTGGCCGTAGGTTAACCGCTATCCGCTCAATTGAATAGGTTTTTTGCCTGTATCCCTGGCGGGAACAGCGGCACCCCTTTTGCAAAATAGCCAGTGCCCGGGAGGCGTGTGCCATGAGGCCCCTCCCTTTGGAGAGCAGGATGAATTTCGCAAAACGTGCCCTGGAAGCGCTTTTTCAGAAGCCTTCCGTAGACGAAGACGCCCAGATGGCGGTCGACCGCATGGCTCGGGAGATCCGTGGGACGGTCTTTGCTTTGTTGGCGCTTTTCCTATTGGTAGCTCTGAGCAGCTACCTCCCTCTCGATACACTTAATATTTTCCAAGGCCGCCTGGACCAAGTGAATAACTTCGCTGGGATCGTAGGGGCTCTCTTCGCCGAGTGGATTCTCGGTACGGTCGGGATGCCCGGCTTTTCCACGGTGGCCATCGCCGCTGCTCTATCGCTTTGCACATTTGCGGAAATTCCTGTCCGCGATCACACCATGAAAATCCTGGGCGTAGTCTTGGGCACGTTCCTGACGGCAATGACCTGCCAATTGATTTTCGGCAGCAGCTTCCCAGAAGCAAGCCTCTGGCAAGGCGGCTGGGCCGGCCGGTTCTTGGGTGGTGGTTTGCGGCAGTATTTCAACACCGGCGGCGCCGCATTGATCGTGACTGGCGGGTACCTCGTCACTTTGATCCTCACAACGGGCGCTTCGCCGGTTGCGGCTTTTCAGAAATTCTTTGAATCCAAGGACGATGCTGAAGAAGCTTTCGAAGAAGAAGAATCCGTTGAGGAGGCTTCGGCTCCAGCTTTAGCTCTCGTACCGGCAGCAGCGGCTGTCGCGGCACCTGCGCCGAAACGTTCTCGCAAGAAAAAAGCTGCCGATCCGGCAGTAGACCCCGATGCGGCAGTTTCTGTGGATCCCGATGCGGATCCGGATGCAACTGTTGCCGCCGAGCCGGCCGTTTATTCCTTCAAACAGCTTATCCCGTTCCAAGGTTCCTACAATGTGCCTTCGTTGCGCCTGTTGAAGAATGCCGAGAACAAAGTGAAACGCCTCACGCGCGGTGAGCTCAAAGAAAAAGCGCAGATGATTGTGCAGCATCTGGAATCCTTCCAGATCACAGGAACCATCACGGCCATCACCGAAGGCCCGGTCCTAACGACTTACGAATACAAACCCGCTGCGGGCGTGAAGCTTAGCAAAATTGCTGGCCTCCAAGAAGACTTGGGCGTGGTTTTGGGAACGAACCAATTGCGCATCGTTGCTCCGATTCCGGGCAAGACGGTGGTCGGTATCGAAGTCCCGCGCCCGCAGGCCGAGACAATCCCGCTGAAAATGGTTTTGGATAACGATTCTTTCCAAGACAAAGGGCTCAAACTGCCCGTTGCTTTGGGTAAGAGCACCGATGGCAAGCCTCTCTTTGGCGATCTGGCCGCGATGCCTCACTTGCTCGTCGCAGGGTCTACGGGTAGCGGTAAATCTGTATTCATGAACAGCTTGATCATGAGCTTTTTGTTCCGCATGACGCCACAAGAATTGCGCTTGATCCTCATCGATCCGAAGATGCTGGAATTCGCGGCCTTCTCTGGTTTGCCGCATTTGATCACCGACGTCATTACCGACAACAAGGTTGCTATCAACGCAATGAACTGGGCCGTCACAGAAATGGACCGTCGTTACGCGATGATGGCGAAAACGAATTCGAAGAATATTGAGTCCTACAACTCCAAGATGAAGGGCGCTGAGAAGCTCCCGTACATCGTCGTGGTAGTGGACGAATTGGCCGACTTGATGATGACCGGCGGCGAAGAAGTCGAAATCGCCATCACGCGTATTGCGCAAAAAGCACGTGCTGCGGGGATCCACTTGGTTCTCGCAACTCAGCGCCCGTCTGCCGAAATCGTTACAGGCTTGATTAAAGCCAACGTCCCTTCGCGTATCAGCTTCAAGGTGCCTTCAGGTATCGACTCTCGCACGATTCTCGACAACTCCGGCGCAGAAGAGTTGATCGGCCGCGGGGACAGCTTGATGATCCAACCCTCGGTCCCTCTCCGCCGTATCCACGGTACTTTCGTGACGGAAGAAGAACTAGCGCGCGTCGTGAAGTACGTAAAAGACGGCAAAAACCACAGCAAGAACTACATCACCTTCGCCGGCAGCAAATCCGAAGACTAATTCCCCATTTCCCATATCTACTATCAACCACCAACAATCTACTGGCCGCACCGGGCAAATAGCGTCACAGAAAGCGCCGTACATTGTCTCTTACACAGCGACTCACAGCCATCGTCGAGCCTGAAACAAGGGTTCACGCTAGGCACCGTGATTGCACAAGACCCCGCGACCGCATTTTTTGCGGCCACACAGGGGTGAGGAGTTCTGATGAAACGTTCGTTGAAGAGTCTTTTGGTCGCTGGCGCGATGCTAGCAGTCACGCAAACCAGTTTCGCTGCAGAAAAAGCGAAGATTGTTGCCGCTGCTCCGGTTGCGAAACCCGCACCGGCACAGGCCACGATCGCTCCTAGTTTGACGGAGCAAGCGGGCGTTAAGACGTATATCGAAGGCAGCAACCGTATGCGCAACCGCGGTGGGGTTTACTTGTCTGTGTTGGGTGAGCCGTTCGGTGTGGCCGGCGTCAATGCCGCTTGGAACGCGACGGACTTTCTGCGTGTCCACGGTGGTACCGTCGTTCTTCTCGAAGAAAATTCTTCCGGTGGAGCTACTCCGCACATTGGCTTTGGCGCGGGCGTGAAGTTCATGGTCCCGACCTGGAGTTTCACTCCGGTGGTGGGTTCTCAGTTCACTTTCTACCCCTCTGGCGTCTGGTTCCAGAGTGAGAATATCGGCTTGGAATATACAGCTCCGAGCGGCTTCTATATCGGGGCGGGTATCAACACCTTGTTCATCGGTGGCGCCTTCGCGGGTGGCCAATCGGCAGACACGGGCAGCAAAGCTTTGGGCAATATTGCGCCCTACTTCAACATCGGCACGTTCTTCTAAGAAAAGTCTCAGAAGCATTCTTCCGACGGGGCGCTCTCCAGCGCCCCGTTTTTTTTGTGGATACTAGTAGCGCAGAATCGCAGAGGCCCAGGTATAGCCGCTGCCAAAAGCCGCCATCGCAACGCGCATGCCTTTTTTCAGCACACCGGCTTGGAGAGCGTCGTCCATTCCCAAGGGAATCGTCGCTGCCGTCGTATTGCCGTACTTATGGATGGTATTAAAGACGCGCTCGCGTGGGATCTTTAGGCTCTCGGCCACCGCTTCGTTAATGCGGATATTGGCTTGGTGGAACAAGAAGACGTCGATGTCTTGGATGTTTAGCTTGTTATGTTGCAAGCCTTCGATGAGCACTTCACCCATGCGTGTGACGGCTTCGACGAAGACTCTCTTACCGTCCATCTTGGGGTAATGCAGCCCCTCGTCGAGCATTTCATGGGTGATGCGTTCTTCGGTATGCATCGCGGGCCCCGGTGCGGGCATCCAGAGGTTTTTCGCGCCCCGACCGTCGGAGTGGAGATGCGTCGAATAAATATGCGGGTCCGTCGCGCCATTGGCTATTTCAGTACCGCTGACGACTACGGCACCTGCGCCATCACCGAAGAGCACCGTGACATCGCGGCCGCGCGTTGTTTTATCCAAGCCGCGTGAGTGGATTTCTGAACCCACGACGAGAATGTGTTTATGCGTTCCGGTACGGATGTATTGATCCGCAACAGAAAGCCCATACACAAAACCCGAACATTGCTGCCGGATATCCAGTGCGGGGATGCCGTGCATCCCCATCTTCTCTTGCAAGAAGACGCCATTGCCGGGGAAGAAATGGTCCGGGTTCAACGTCGCGAAAATGATCATCCCGATATCGCTTTTGTCGATACCCGCCTGGCGGATGGCTTTTTCAGAAGCCTCGCGCGCCATATCGGCATTCATCTGCTCCGGTAAAGCCCAGCGGCGTTCTTTGATCCCCGAACGCTGGGTGATCCATTCGTCCGAGGTCTCCATGAATTTCGCGAGATCATGGTTGGTAACTACACGCGGGGGAACATAAGATCCCACGCCGGAAATCTTGGCACGAAGCTGTTTTGACATAGCCTGAAATTATTACCACGGTAGGGGATTCCCCTTCCAGAGGGTTTGATTGACTCGGCGCTTCAACGAATAGCCATGTTATTCTTAAGGGATGAAGAAGACATTCTTGTTCCTACTCCTGTGCTTACCTTTGTTCGCACGCGCTCCCATTGCACCTTCGAAAGAAGAAGAAGCGGCTATTGAAGCTCTGAAAAAACGGGCTTCAACCGAATCGGAAGAGTTTCAAAAGGTCCTCGAACCAAAAAAGCGAAAAGCGGCTAGCGACCCGACTGTTTTTAAGCGGAAGGCAGATCGTGAGAGAGCACTTAGAGCTCAGGCGGAGCAAGCCGACAACTCTCCTCTACCGGTCCCGCCACAATCGCCCGTCGCCGATACTCAGCCGCGTAGACTTAGGACAACATCTGATGAAGCTCTAACTAGAGACAGAGATGCTTTGAAAGCTCTTGCGGAACCTCTGGAAAAAGCTAACGCGTCCGCCGAAGCGGCTCGAGTTCAGCTAGAGGCTGCGGAGAAAGCGGTAGGTGAACACGAAGACGCGCTCCGCGAATACAATAAGAGTATCGAGACTCGAGAAGCTATTTGCACTTATCTCGAACTATCGGGAACCGGAATTTCTGCGCCCAAAGAAGGAGTGGGGAGTGAAAAGCTGCAGAAGCTATTTAACGGCATGGGCCGAAGCGGGGACGAGCTATGCAAGAAAATCCGAAATATGTCGGCAGACGAACTGCAGGCCACAGACTGGAAAATCCTCGCCAAAATGGTGGTTGAAGCGTCAGAAGGAAGAACATACCAAGATCGAGACCTGGTGAGACGGTGGAACGGTTTCGTCCAAATGCCCCGCCAAGCACTTTCGAACGCACCGTTTATGGAGGATCGCAAACGCTTCGGCTTAGTAACCAGAGAGCTCGACGTAGAGCGCCTACGCAACAGCTCCAGCACTGACTATCTGGTATTTGTGAATACTGTCGTGAAATGGGAGCAGTATTTAGCTTACACTGCTGAGCAAGAAAAAGCGGCGAGGGCGGGGCGTGGAACACCCAATATGCCCGGCATCCGAGCAATGCCCCAAGGCGCTCAGCCTAATGGACGGCCGAGATTGTAGCCGGATCTATAATTTCCGCTGTAGACCGACGACCTTGCCCTGCACCTGAAAACTCTTATCCGTCACACGGATAGGCTTCATCTTCTTATTCTCAGGGATGAGGAAAGTGCCCTCACTGCCCGTTTTGTAACGCTTTACCGTCGTTTCCCCACCGACTAGCGCCACAACGATATCGCCATTGCGCACGCGTGCGCCGCGCTCGACGATCAAGTGATCGCCTTCGAAGATGCCGGCTTCGACCATGCTATCGCCCACTACGCGCAAGGCGAAGCAGGGATCGGCGGCGTCTTCTTGTGCCACCATCAAAGAACCCAATTCGATTTGGGGTGTGTCTCGCAACGAGCCGGCGGCGATTTCGCCGTAAATCGGAATGCGCTTCGTGCCCTGCGCTTTAAAGCCTGATGGAAAAAGCCCGCGGGATTTGCGCTTTGTAGAATCCCGTTGCGGGTTTTCTAAGTAACCCTTCTTGATGAGCGCTTTGACATACCCCTGAACGCTGCCCACCGCTTTGAATCCAAAGTGCTCTTGAATCTCCCGGTACGACGGCGGTGCGCCTTGGGTGGCGCACGTGTTCTGGATGAAATCTAAAACGTCCTGTTGCGAACGCGTCAGAGGTTCCTTCAAAGATCCATTAGGGCTTGAGTTGTTCTGCATACAAATGTATATATAATAGAAGTATGGCGTTAGTGTCCAGAAATTCTTACGCTTTTTCTCCACTAACGGCAAAAGGAGGTTTGATCCATGTTCCCAGCCCCGCAAACGGTTCCACTTACACTGCCTTCCAAACCAGTCTGCGCCGTGCAAGCGCACCAGGCGCTTACCTTATATGGATTGCGCAAGGTGGCCTGCTCTATGCCGAGAGCCTGCAGAAGCAAAGTGCGGTTCCGGTCGATAGACTTTTGATTGTGCAAGCGCGCGAGTCCGCAGAAGTCTGGCGCGTGGGGCTCGAAGCCCTGCAAACCGGGCTTTTTGGCAGTGTCTTTCTGCGCGCCGACCAAGCCTGCGCTCCAGCCCATCTACGCAAACTCCAACTAGCTGCTGAGAAAATGCGCTGCGAAGTTTTTCTTCTTACCCCCGCGGCACTACCGCATTGGCTTTTGAAAGAAACTCTCCACCCTACCCCAAACTATGCGCACCCTTTACTTCACCAGCCCGCACCCCCTGCCGGCCTTCGCCGAGAGCTGCCTGAGACTCACGCCGAAAGTGTCCCTGTTTGACCGCCACCTCTACTTAGAGATCGACGGCACAGCGAAACTAGCAGGCGGAGAGATGGAGCTTCTGGCGCAAGCGCACGAGCAGGCGGAGATCTTTCTCGAGGATTTTCTTTTCACCCTCACCGATCGCCCTGAATGGGCGCAGGCCCTGGCTTGGGCGGGGCAGGCACTTTTGGCTCCCGGAGAAAGCTTGCCGCTACTCAAAAGGCTCAATACGAAAACGCTCCTACTCCTAGGCGACCCGCAAACACTCGAAGCCGAGCGCCCCGAGCGTGAGAAACTCATCGGCTTCTTACACAAGGTCGGTATCCACAGCCTGGGCCAGTTTTTAGAACTCCCCGCAGCATCGGTGAGCCGGCGTTTTGGAAAGCTCGGTCAAACGCTGCACGACTGGGCCGCAGGCAGTCGGCCCCTTTGTCTTCCCGCGTTTATTCCCCGCGACCCCATTCGCGGACGGATAGAGGCCGACGATCTTTGCACCCTGGAGGGCCTGCTCTTCCGCTTGCGGCAGGTCCTCGTGCAAGTGGAGAACCGGCTGCAAGGCCGTCAGATGGCTGCCAAATCCATTGCCCTGCTTTTTAATTTCGAGGCCCACTCTCCCGTCGTCAAAACTCTCCAGCTCACCGAAGGCACACAAGACGCCCAAGCCCTCTTGCGAGTGCTGAAAGACTTCCTCCAAGCGTTTCATTGGGAATCCCCACTCACCCGGTTGGAACTCGAAGTGCGCGATTTGATTTCTTACCAACCCGGGCAGCTCTCACTCTTGGATGATTCAGAGAGCAAGTACCACGACCTCGCGCAGTACGTCGCACGCTTGCGCGCACGTTTCGGTGAAGACGCCGCAGGGTTTGCACAATGGCAGTCGAGCCATTTAGCCGAGCGGTCCTTCTCTCTTGTTTGGCCGCCGCCTCCCGCTTCGCATTTTCCTAGTGCGCCTTTGCCCCCACGGCCCGTGTTTCTTTTCTCGCCACCTAAACCCTTTCAACCGTCCCCCCAATGGCGCCTAAGCTTTTCAGAAAACCTCCATGTCGAATGGTGGGAACCTGGCGGCAAGCGCGAATACTTCATCGCCCAGCGCGGAGGGGAAAGCCTTTGGGTTTACCGCGATTGCCAGAAGGAGGCTTGGTTTACCCATGGCAGCTTCTAATCCCCCTTTTGTGGAGCTCGCAGCCAAGTCCAATTACTGTTTTTTGGAGGGGGCCTCATTTCCTGAGGAACTAGTCGCGGAAGCGAAAGCCCTGGGGTATTCGGGCATGGGTATCGTCGATAGATTCGGCGTTTACGGTGCGCCTCGTGCCCATGTCGCTGCCAAGGAATTCGGCCTGCCTTTGATCATCGGCGCAGAAGTCCAGATAGAAGGCACACGGCTCTTACTGCTCGCTCAAAACCGCGCGGGCTATGGCAATCTCTGCGAATTGCTCACACAAGCCCACGACGATCGAGAAAACCCGCACCTCAAATGGGATGCGCTTTGGCCAAAAGCAGATTCTTTGTACGCGCTTTACCCTTCCGATCAGGCAGCCGCGCCCCCTCCCGTTTTTCAGGAAGCGTTCTCCAAACGCGCTGCCGTCCTGGTGAGCCAGTTTCTCGACGGACAAGATGCCGCTCGCTTGCGCCGCGCCCAAGAGCAAATAGGCCTTTGGGGTTTACCGGGTGTCGCCAGCAACGAGCCTTTATTCCACAAAACCGATCGCAAGCCTTTGCAGGATGTCCTGGCCTGCATCCGCCACGGTGCCACCTTGCGCAATGCCGGCACTAAACTCCTACCGAATGCGGAACGCTATTTGAAAACCCGTGCGCAGATGCAGACGCTCTTTGCCGCATTCCCCCAATGGGTCCAGCAATCGGTGGAAATCGCCGATCAGTGCCGGTTTTCTTTGGACGAAATCCGCTACCGCTACCCCACGGAATGGATTCCCAAAGGAGAAACAGGGGACACGTACTTAAGAAAGCTCGCTCTCGAGGGCTTAACGAAGCGCTATGGCGCTACGCCCTCTTCCCAAGTCTACGCGCTTTTAGAACGCGAACTCGCCCTGATCCAGGAACTGCAGTACAGCGATTACTTCCTGACCATCTGGGATATCGTCTGCTTCGCGCGATCGGAAGGGATCCTCTGCCAAGGCCGGGGTTCGGCGGCCAATTCGCTCGTCTGTTACCTGCTGGGAATTACGTCGATTGACCCCGACGAACTAAACTTGCTCTTTGAACGCTTCGTCTCCCGTGAGCGCCGTGAACCGCCGGATATCGATATCGACTTTGAACACGAACGCCGCGAGGAAGTGATCCAGTACATCTACCGCCGCTACGGCCGCCACCGCGCTGCGATCACTGCAGAAGTCATCTGCTTCCGCCGCAAATCCGCCTTGCGAGAAGTGGCCAAGGTCTTTGAAATACCGATTGAGACAGTGGAACGTGTCCAGTCGCTCACCCACCGCAGAAAGCTCGCCGATGTGCCGAAAGAACAAATCGACGCCAGCGCGCCGGGCATCCCACCCCGGAAACTCTCCCAATATTTTCAGATAGTGCAGGCCTTGCTTTCGTTCCCCAGGCACTTGGGCACGCATGTCGGCGGGTTTGTGCTCTGCCAAGATGCGCTCACGCGTAATGTGCCCGTCGAAAAAGCCGCAATGGAAAACCGCACGATTGTGCAATGGGACAAGAACGATCTCGACGCTCTGGGTTTCGTACGGGTCGATATCCTAGGGCTGGGGATTCTCACTGCCATCCGCAAAACATTTTCGTACGTGCAAGAGGTTCACGGGAAGGCCTACACGCTCGCGGATATCAAGCCCACGGATCCGGAAGTTTACAAGCCTCTCTGGCGCGCCGATACCGTCGGTGTTTTCCAGATCGAATCGCGCGCGCAGATGAATATGCTGCCACGCCTACGGCCCGAAAACTTCTACGACTTGGTTGTGGAGGTTTCTCTAGTGCGCCCAGGCCCCATCCAAGGCGATATGGTGCACCCCTACTTAAAGCGGCGCATGGGCGAAGAGCCAGTGGATTACCCTCACCCCGATGTGAAGGAGATCCTGAAAAAGACTTTTGGCGTCCCTCTTTTTCAAGAACAGATCATGAAAATCGCCATGGTGGTTGCCGGTTTTACCGGCGGAGAAGCCGATGAGCTTCGCCGCGCGATGGGCGCTTGGCGCCGAGACGGGCACCACCGCTTAGCGAAAATAGGCGGGAGATTTCGGCAGGGCCTTATCCAGAAAGGGATTCAGCAAGATTACGCCGAACGCATTTTCAAACAGATCGAGGGATTTGCCGAATACGGTTTTCCAGAATCGCATGCCGCGTCTTTTGCAGTACTCGTCTATGCGACGGCGTATTTGAAACACTACTACCCCGCGGCGTTTCTGACAGGCCTGCTCAATGCCTTGCCGATGGGTTTTTACAGCGCCCATACACTTATCCAGGATGGCATCCGCCATGGCGTAAGAGTACAGCCGATTGATGTACAGGCATCCGATTGGGATCACAGGCTAGAGAATCCCAAAGAAGTCCGCTTGGGCTACCGCGAGGTACGCGGCCTGCACGAGAAAGTAGGCAGAGCCGTCGAGGCATGCCGCCGAGAAAAGCTTTTCACCAACCTAGAAGACCTCATCGATCGCGTCGCAGCAGCCCTACTCCCGACGCCTCTCACAAAACGCGACCTTTTCGCTTTAGCCGCCGCCGGCGCTTTACAAGGCCTGAAGATGGACCGTCGCCAAGCGCTTTGGAAAATCCAATCCCTCCAACTCGCTGATAGCCACGCATTCCAAGCGGTGGAAGCATCGAACATCCCGCTGCCGCAGGAAAATGCGTGGGATAAGATCACGGCGGACTTCGAAGCGCAGGGGATTTCTTTCTTACACCCCCTAGCCTTTCTAAGACCCGACTTAAAATCCCAAGGACTCAAAGCCTCCCGCGATCTAAGCCAGCTACGCGAGGGGGCTCGGATTAAAACCGCGGGAATGGTGATCTGCCGCCAACAACCGCCGACGGCGTCGGGCGTGCTGTTCATCACTCTAGAAGACGAATTCGGAGTCACGCATCTCGGGATCTGGAATAAGATCTATGAAAAGTACCGCGACGCTTTACTAGATAGCTCTTTCCTATATTGCGAAGGCCGCATCCAACACGCCCGCGGGGGAAATGTCCTGCACGTGGTGGTCGACAAAGCGACGCCGCTACTCGAACAGGCCATCCCCAACCAGTCGAGAAACTTCCACTAGCACTTTTTCCGCACAAAGTGCCTACCCCGCCTGAGCAAGGTAAAGCCGAGCCCGCTACATAAGTATTCCATCAAAGCAGAGACTGTCGTAGGAGAAGGGATGCGAGCTCTTTGGTTGCTCATTTTGCTAGCAGCGCCCGCCTGGGGTGGCTGCGAGATTTCCCTGTTGGAGGCGTACCGAAGCTCGCGCGCGGTCTTCACTCAGACGATCCCGAACACCTGCGGGCCGATTGCCGTCACGAATGGGGTGACCGCAGCGCTAGAAGCCCTTGGCGTCCCACTGCCTTACGAACCACGCGCGGTCGCTCTCGCCATAAAACAGGGCTACCCTTTAGTGAATGGGTTAAGCCTCGGCCATTGCGCCGATGCGACACGCCGGCTGCTGGCAAAATCACCGAAGATCGACTTCCACATAGAGCTTTTTTCCGCCGATTCACGGGATCAAACTAAGCTTCCATTCGAGCGGGTAACGCAGATCACGCCAGAGATGCTTCAACGGCCCCACACGGGTTACGACGTGGGCTACACTTTGCTATACGGCCACTTTGTCGAGGATTTCCGAGAACACGGTGCCCACAGTTTTCTTTACTTGGGCGGTGAAGGCGAGCTGGGTTTATTAGCCGATCCTCGGAGTGGGAACGCCGTATTTCCGACGGTTCTACGACAAAAAGCCATCCGGTTTCCCGGGCATTCAGAGCTTTTCAAAGCGCTCGTTCTCGATCCGAACCCTCTCTCCGGAGTGTTTGCGTATGTCCCCCAAGGCCTACGGCCCACGGTCGTCAAAGGCGTGCGAGTTTCCGTCCGCCGCCTCCCGGATTAGCCCATTGCCGTAAGCCGCCGTGTTTGGTACAGAAAATGTTCCTTTTTAGGGGGCCCGTAGCTCATCTGCCCCAGGAGCAAAGCGACGTTTTTAATGTCGCTCTCCCAGATGAGCAGAGGCAGACCACAAAACTTATGGGGGCCCGTAGCTCATCTGGGAGAGCGCCACAATGGCATTGTGGAGGTAGCGCGTTCGATCCGCGTCGGGTCCACCATTTTCAATCTGGCTTCTTCTCACCCTCTGTAGTCTCAGCGTCCGCGGCCCCGTTGAATCTATAAACAACCCCCACTCTCACGACATGGCTATGAAAATCGGCCCTGGAGGTGAATGTACTGGAAAGCGAATTAGCCGGCGTGCCAAAGCCGGCAGCCGAGTTAGCGATTGAGCCGGAAACCGCCCCGGAAAAGTCGGCGTATAGGTATTCCGCATTCAACGAAAAATCCCGATCCATCTCGAATTCAAACCCACCACCTACCGTCCAACCCAGTTGCGTTCCGGCAAGCTCGTTCGTCCCGCTTCCTGTCAATTCCGTATCGTCGATAAACGTGCTTTCTATGTTCAGATCCGCAAAAGCTAAGCCGGCAGTGGCATAGAAAATCCCTTGCGCAAAGATCCGGACGGGAAGCCCGGCACGCCCTCGCAAAGTGAGAAGCCAGTTTGTATTTACCACGGTGCGCAGCGAATAGCCGCCCCCACCAGACGGGTAAGTGCCCGAGGCATCCAACACGGCCGTCTGTTTGAAAAGACTCAAATCCGAAACCAATCCCCATACCAAGCTTTTATGTAGCCAATCTTTTCCGGCTTTCGCTCCGAAAGTGAAATGATTGGAATTAACCACGCCCGTCCCGCTTCTGTTAACCGCCGCGGTGTTCGCCGTGGAATCAAAATAAGATGTCGAGGTAACAGACCCCGCGTCAGTAAGCATCGAAGCCGATCCGAAGCCCGCGCCCACAGTTCCTTCGAAATATAGCCCGCGCCGAGGAAAGAGCGATGCATCCGCAAAAAGAGGCGCACGCACAAGAACTGCACACAGAATAAAAATCCATCTAAGTAACATCCCTGACCCCGGGATAATGCTCTGCCCCAATAACTAGCGTAGTGTATCATCGGGCAGTAACCCCTTAAAGAGGTTCGCTTGAAAGTCCTCTCCCTGTTTTGCGCATCGTTCCTCGTCCATGCGAGCGGCTGGGCGAACCCAAAACATCCCGATAAGTTTTTCTCTGCGAAGGATTTCGCGCTAACGCGGGGCGTGTCCCAAGTTAAAATCAGAAATTCCGGAGCAAGCGCGCAAACCGTTTACAGCCTCTACGTCCGCCAGCTTTCTTATGTAACACCGGGCCAGTCCTGCACGAGCGCAACCGTCATTTACCCGTCATCCGATAACGTCGCGGCCGGGGCGATGGCCATGCCGGTCAGCATCCCGGCGAATAGCGACGTTGTCGTCGGATCGAACTATTTGTACAACCTCATTCACAACGCGTACTACTACGTCAACATTACGATCCCCAGCTCCCCTCCTGGGTGCCAGGTGCCGGGGTGTACGTGGGGCGGGGATACGACGACGGTCCATTGGTGCATCTATCTGGGCGCAATGGCACCCGTTACAAGCACCACATCAGCGAAAGTGGTTCCGCACACGGATAGCCTCACCGGTGCCGGATACAATTACGATTTGATCAGTAGCTACAATTACATCGGCCCGATCTCTTGCGACGATCAGGAGTTGACCTGCACCGTGGCGAGCGAACAGTCGCAATCGTTCTAGGAGGACTGGTCTCCGTGGAAAAAACGCTTTCGATTTTTCTTTCTGCCTGCACGCTCCTTTTCGTTACTTTCGCCTGCTCGAGAACGCGGCAGAACTCTCCAAGTGTGCAGTACATGATGACGGCACAAGATGCCATCAACGACGGCACATCCAACGTGTGGATTAAGAATGGCACAGACTCCTCTGTCACATCCTACGGCCTCTTCATCACGAGTTACGATGTCAATGACTGCTCTAGTTGTTTTGGAAACATCATTGCCGGGGACAACGTCGGTGGCACATTCGTAGAACCGATTACTTTTGAACCGAACCAGAGCCTGCCGATCGGAAAAAATTATTTATATAACATCCTCTATAACGGAATTTATTATATCCGTAATAACGCGGGCTCTTCGCCGTGCGCGCTTCCCGGCTGTTCCTGGCCTGGAGATGACTCCAACGTCCATGGCTGGTGCGTTTCTATTAATGCCATGGCACACGGTGCGAATTACAACTATTCCAACTACACCTTGAGCGGCACACCGGCTGCAAACGCCCTCCCCTATTCCGCTGCCGGAAATAGCACGCCGTTCGACTACCAATACGATTTGTTCGATCCGGCAACTCTGGGAATTGGCAATAGCTGCATCGGGCCCATCGTTTGTGACGACGAAACGCTGACATGCTCCGTCAGCTCAGCCCAAACGCAGACATTCCAAGCCTACTAGGACACGGCCCCTTGCCGTCTCATTGCCGGAGGCTGACTTGCATTTCGCATTTGGCGTTCGATCCGCGTCGGATCCACTACGCTCCCAACGCTTAGACGACTGATTCTTAGTCGATTAATACCAACAATTTAAACGCATTTTTCGAAGTAATTCCCGGGCGTTCTAACGAGCCTAACGAAGTGTTTAAGCTTTAGCCGATTGGGCCGGATTCTCCGAGCCTAGCCGTGCCTGGGCCAGGCTTTGCATAATAGGGACTTACCGGAGTACGTCTTGCTGCCCAAAACGGGGTTTATTCTTTTCAGTCTTACCAGCCTTCTTTCGCTGGCCGCCTGCCAGCAGCGTGGGGACGTGGATTCTCCGGTCTTTGAACCTCCTGGACAGTACGATCCAGAGCCGGCAGATCCGGTTGCCTCGCAGATCGTGCCACTGCCTCCTGCTTGCGCCGACGCCAGCGTGCAAAAGAGCAAAGCGCGTAGCGTAGTGCTTTGGTATTTCAATAAAGGCGCTTTGACCTTCGAGGCAGCGCGTAAATTAGTTTCTTTCCAGAAGCGAACCCCCGTGTGCACAGATCAGTTCTTTGAAGGCGCCATTTTAGGAGATGTGAATCTCAATTATCGAAAAGCCCAGACCATAAAGGGAGTCTTTTACCCAGAGCGAGTCACCTCCGAACAAGTCGATACGTTCGTGGTCGATACTTTTGGAAACCCCGTCACCAAGACCGGAGGAGCGCTCGAAGCGCTATCCAAAGCAGTCGAGGAATTGCGGGGCGTGCAGGGACTCTCGGAAGCCCAGTTCAAAATCTATTTCTGGATCCCCTGGGAAAATGCGGCGGATAAAACGGCGCTCCAAGACCAGTGGATTAGCTCAATGGAAGAGACGTTTAGAACACAGAGCGCGCGGTGGCCCGCCCTCACCTTAGCCGGGTTTTATTGGGGCTACGAAGAATTCATCACCACGGACGACCAGCAACGTAGAGTACAAGCCGCATCGGCTGCCATTAAACGCCTGCCCGGCGGGTCTGGATTAGAACTCCTTTTCATCCCTTCCAATCACTTGAATACGGGCATCCAAGACGCAAAGAGCTTGGGAGTTGATAGGACCACCGTCCAACCCAATTTTCTCCAATCCACCTCTCTAGAAACGGAGAATCGCCTCGTATTGGCAAACCAGTTGATACAAGCAAGTCAGTTAGCGGGGGCAGAAATCGAGTTAGGGTCTACGCTTTCCACCACCCACACCGAACTGCAAAGCGTGCAAGCGTACATGAAAGCTTTTGACGACTACGTGTGGCGAGCGAACGCTTTAAACACTTACTATTACGGCAACAAACTCATCGACTACCAAGGCAGCGTTGTCCCGGGTTACCGTAAAATCTACGACGATATTTATTACCGAGTACGAGCCACTCGAAAAACAGGTGTTCGTGCGGTGGATGGAGTGAATACGAGCACACTCACCGTTTTCCCCAGAGGCACTCCTGGAAAGTTAAGCTATTCCACCCCGGCACAGGTTTGTGACGGGGAATTAAACTGCATTGCGAAGCACCCACCCGGCACTGTGGTGACGCTAACGGCGTTACTTCCCGATGCGAAGTCTTACGTGAAGTCCTGGGCCGGCTGCGATCGCACGACCAGCGATGGCAAAGGCGGCGGGACTTGCACCGTCACAACAGCAGGAAACAAACGGGTGACGGTGACCTTCGGGATTCGCTAACCGAATTACCAGCCTTGAATGGACATAAAAATATCTCGCGATTGCTCTATGATGGCTTTTTTGTCAGCTTCGGAAGTCTCGTCGTAATTCCAATAAGAATCTGGAAGGTTCAGCTGTATGCTGATTTCGCGCATCAACCCTTTGCTCTGGTCGGCCAGCGCTTTCTCTTTTTCCCGGGGAACGCCCTCGAGGTGAATATCTTTCCACTGCGTTACCAAAGACCGGACAATAAAGGCTCCTACTAACAAACCTCGCAAGGCTTCCTTGCTCGGTTTTTCTTCCCGCAAGCATTGCATCACGAAGTCATATTTCTCGCTCGGAGTGAGCTTTTTAACGTCTTTTCCCTTTTTCGTGATGAAGGACTCGATCACTGAGTTTGCTTCCGTTACCGACTGAGGAATGTCTTTATTTAGTACGATCGCTTTTCCGTCTTTAGCTACGAGGTCTTTTCGGAAATCCGCAATAGAAACAGCGGCAGCCCGGTCCTGCGCCTTGGCAGCTGCCGGTGCGGTTTCAGGGTCTTGAAAAAAATGATTGGCACTCGCGGGAATTGAAACCAAAAGACAAAACAGCAAACGTCGCATGAGATCTCCTCAACAGGCCGTGATCGGCCGCGACGTATTTTGCAAAGTTAAAGCCACCGTTCCCACGCTGGTGAGCCCAACGGGAAAAGACTAGCCGCTGTTCAATGCACTCAGGCTATCGACATTTTCAATTAGATATCAACTAGATACAGACTGTATTCAGCGAGCGCACAGAGCCGTTTTTGCGCCCCCTGGGAGAGGACAAAGCACTAAGGAGTGCCGCTGCCACTTTCCTCCCGGGCTTTTATGTAGGATTTCAGCCGCTGATCGTCCGTCGTTCCAATTCCGATTCCCTGTGTCTGTAGAGGCTTCGGTGGTGGTGGCGGGGTGGCGGCAGGCGTCGGCGTTCCGGTTGGGTAATAAGCTTTTGGATTGTACGAAGGGAGCTTTTTGTAAGACGGTGCCGCGGCCGGAGGCTCTTTACCGACACCGAGGTAATTCGCTAGAGAACCATTTCTATTCGAGTCGAACGTATTGCGGCTGGATTGGTGCGAAAGACTAGATTCCCACGTGAGGAGAGAGCTAGCGGAATATTCGCGGTCTTTGCCCGCCTCTGGTTCCGTGTTCTTCATGCTCCGCACGTAAACCAACTGCCCATCAATGGCTTTTTTCTCCTGCTCAAAAAACAAGGCACGGAGTTCGGCCTGACGAGCCACGGGGACTGTCGCGAAAAAGTCCAGCAATGCCCGCTTGGCCTTATCGCGTCCGCTGCTTTTTTCATCGATCGTGTCGTTAGAAGCGCTCTCTTTCCACAATTCCTCTTCTTGAGCGCGCCGCGCATCCAAGAAGGCTTTAACTTTCTCCAGGAAAGTGGCTTTCACGGCATCGACACCCGACACATTCTGTCCCCGGACAATCGCTTCAGAAGGCTTAATCGCGATGGGGTCATTCGCCCCTCCCTCCTGCGCCCGAAATTCGTGCCCGCCCACCTCGGCGAACAGAAGCTGCGGTACCAGTGCCAAGGACACGACGAGCCAACCATTTTTTAGGTGCATGATTTAAATAGAATACCAGATCGTCTGGCTATGGGCAGGTCGCGAGCACTAGCCCGCCTTCACGGTCGGTTTGCTTGCAGTCACTGGGAAGATTCTCGGCGCGGAAAAAGCCGTACGCGCCTGAACGCGCCGCAGAGCGTTCTCCGAAACACATTCCCAGCGTTGGGTAGTTTTCATAATCGCTGCGAAAAGGTTTGCCCTGTCCCCAGGGAAACTCGGGGTGGCGAGCTTTCAGTTTTTCGCAGCTATCGTAGAATTCCATCCGATAAACTTCCGAAGGCTCAGAGTCGTGCCATTCGCGCAGTGTGAGACGAGAAACATTCACTAGGCAAACCAAGAGCAACATCCACCGCAGCCAGTACGGCAACTCAACGCCGTTGAGGATCTGTAAAAACAGGAAACAAACTGTCGGCACGAGCCCCATGAAGTAGTAAAGGTGTTGGTGTGCGTGGCGTCCATCCAAAGCGCCTACCGCGAGTGTCTGCAGGGTTAACAACGCCCAGAGCGGCCATGTCCGTCGCCACAAAAATCCACGTCCAAAGGCGTATGCCAATAGGACCAATACCACTCCCACTTGGGTGAAGTAGTGGCGCCCCCAAAGTGCGGCAAAACCTTTTGCGTCGGTAACAAACTGGAAAAGACTTTCCCAGGGCGGGCGTAAGCCAACATAGAACGGGAATGCGGAATCTTGGAACGCCGCAAGCTTCGGAACAATGCCGAGGTAATAAACCAGCGCGACCGCAATTCCCCAGGGAATCCAAGTCCACCGCTTCCAGTCCCACCGCGGCGATAAGAAGATCCAGCCAAGGCCCACAACCGCCGTGGGTTTAAGCAAAAGCCCGACGGCTAGAAGTGAGAACGAAAGCACAGGCCGCGCGCGCGCGTAGCTCGCTCCCACTGCCGCAAAAACCAAAATCGCCGCGAGCGGATCAGGAATTGTTTTACTGGTGAAAATCGCTCCGAGGCCAATCAACGGAAAAACCAGCGCCACCCAACCGACTGGAATCCCCTCGATGCGATTTAGTCCCCAAACTTTGTAGGCAAAGAGCAGTGCCCCGAAAACCAGCAGCAACCAAATGAGGTGCGCGATGGCCATCCCCGCGTACGGCCCGAAAAAGAATGCCGGTGCCACGAGCCAATTAAGCAATGGCGCTTCGGTAGCAACATAGCCAAACCCCTCAGCGCTATTGAGTGCCGCAGGAGCCAGGATTTTCCAGCCCTCGGGCTGCGGCGCTTGAAACCAACGCTGGTAGTAACGCTGTGCAATGCCGAGCGTATCGGTCTGCCGGTGGGTATGCGGATCGGAGAGCGGCAGCAGGCAGGCTAGGAGCAGCACGCCAAAGCGCAATGTAAACAAGGCCTTCCAAAGGAAATCATGGCGGAACTCACCCTTCATGCGCCCCCGACTCTAGCAGGTAAGCCGGTAAAGTTCTTGGGCTTTTTGACCGATAAGTGTGCGAGACCATGAAAGCTTTCATCGCCATACTGCTGATCGCGCTTCCCGCTCACGGCGAGTCCTTGAGCGACTTGGGAGGCTTTATCCGCACCGCGAAAGATGTGCCGCAGGCGATGACGGATAAGAAATGGCAGCAAGGCTACCGCCAGGCACTTGAGCGCTACAGCGCACCGGCAAAAGTTCCGGTAAGCCCCAGCTTCGATGCTGCGATCGCGCAGCTCAGCAAACTGCGCAAACAGATTCGCGGTGTCGATGCGCGGCTCACGCACCCTGCGAAGCCCTTAGCCTTTCAGTATTCCGATGCTTCGAAGGATCATTTCCGATTTGAGCGTGTATCGCAGGTCTTCCATTCGATTTGGTTGCTTGAGAACTTACGCGAAGTGGAACCAGAGACTTGCACGGCACGCGACTCACTCTTGATCGATCGTTGGACGCCGCTGCTCAAGGACGCGCATTTGTTCTCAGTCGAAAAGAATAAGCGCTTCCTAGGAACGACAATCACGCTCGTCCCGGTCGATGGCGGCCGCCTGAGTTACTTGCTCGCGGTGCCGCACGATCCACGCCACGCATTACCTGCAAAACTTCTCGCGACTTTCTTGAAAGACTTCCAGAAACGCGAGCGCCCGTGGTTGCCACTCGCCCTGCTCGCGGATGAAGGCAAAGGCGGCTACCAGATTTACTTGCTCGATGCCCAAGGGAAACAAACGAAGCGCTTAGGCCCTGCAGAAGGTTTCACACTGCAAGATCCGATGGCGAAGACGATTGCGTCGGCGGTGAACCCGCGCTGCGCTCGTCCCATAGCCGTAAGCGTGGCGGAAAGCGATACCGCGATTACGCCAAATGATCCCGATTCTCCCCGCGTCCCAGCGAGCAGCGTTCCCGCCGCCATAGCGAATGCGCAGACGACGGTAAACGTCCAAGCCCCTGGCGCTGCGCCAGCAACCGAGAAAGCACTCCAAGGGAAAGAGAACCAATCTGCGTCCATGACGGTTCTACGCGCACCGGGCGTGTCGACGACAATCGTGAACAATATTCCCCGCGCTAACGGCGGCGATCGTTCCGCACCCACGGGAGCTGGCTCCACAACGGTTGGCGTGATGGTGCAGCCACAGTTCGCAGTGGGTGTTACAGCTAATCTCCCCGCAGGAACGGCTTCGCAGCAATCAACACCTTCGCGCGGCTTAGCGAGTACGGGCCCCGCATCCGCGCCATCCAACAATCCAGGCCAGTACTATTCGCCCATCGATCGGCGTCTGCAATCCGCAATGAACCAAAGCCAGGATGCTTTACGCAACGGCAAGCCAATTCCTCCGAGCCTCTTCCAAGAAATCGCACGCGGGATGAACAACACGCAAAATCCCGAGCTGCAGCAACAAGCACGACAGAATCTGAGCGACATGTACCTCCTCAATCCAGATCCGGAAAAGAGCGTGGAAGCGGTACAAAAACTGCGTAGTGAAAACCCAGAAGATGCGGCGCTATTGTATCGACAGGTAAACTCAGAACTCTGCGTGAAGTGCCCTGGTTGTCCCGCTTGTCGGGCTATTCAACAGGGTGCAGTCGGAGGAGCCAAATGAGATGGGCTCTTCTCAGTCTCGCGCTCCTGATGGCCCGAGCCACCACCGTCGGCGTACCCCCGAATCATGACATTCTGAACTCGGCAGGGCAGAACACGGCGCAACGCCAGATTGATCAGCTATCCACCAGTGGAAAAACTTCCTCTGGCTATATTGGTTGCTCCAATCACCCCCCCTCGGCATTTCATGATGGAGTGCAACTCGTACAGAAATGGGTCAAGCGTTTAAAGAACGGATCTTTTGTTCCCGCTAGCCTATCCGACAACGGTAAGACATGCGGATATCTAGCTGCCGAATCGGACGGAAATATCCTGGGTTTGGTTGAGTCACGAATTCCCGGCGAACTTCCACAGTCTCTAGGAACTTATAGCCTGGTCTCAGGAGCGCTCTTTCCTGGTTTATTGAGCGCGGGAACATTCCTCCTACTACCTGATCTAAAGGACCCCAAGGCTGTGCCAGAGCCCTGGCCAGCCCCCTGTAAAGTACAGGGCACTGATCAACTGGCGCTTACCGTACCCGACATTCCGCCCAATCCAGAGGGAGCTCGACGTACGCGTGTATTGATTCTCGGTGGCGAAAAGGCTAAACCGGCGGAAGCCCAAAAAGCAATGGATAGCGAGCCCTAATATGAAGAACATAGCCTTCTTTTTAGTTTTACTAAGCAGCGCAGTTCTAGCCAATCATGCCCTGCTGCCGAGTCGTCAGGTGGACCA
>JAIEOG010000373.1 GCA_019750655.1 bacterium | reverse complement strand
ACCCTCCCTTTCTCCCGGCACTCGCGGCCTTTGAATGGCTGCAAATGGAAGCGCTGATGACCGATCGGCGCCTCCCTCGCCCCACCCTCACCGCGGAAACCCTTGCGCAAACCGCTCCGGAGACACTGTGCTTTGCGCTCAACCCGAGTGTGCGGCTGCACACTTCTGCGTGGAACGTCGACAAACTGCATTCCCTGAAGGCGAAGAGCTCCAAGCGCACAGTAAGGCTAGTTCTCTACAAAGGCCCCGAGGGGCTATCGAATGTGCGGCTGACAGACCAGGAAATGCGGCTTCTCGAGTTTCTTAAATCCCGAACGGAATTCACTGCGGTCTTGGGCTGGGTTGAAGAAAACCAGTTTCCGCCCGAGAAACTCCAGGAGTGCATCCGGCAATGGACGACTTGGGGTATCCTCTATGGCTTTACTTCGGCGCCTTGAGGTTTCTTTTTACGCTTGTGCGCCACAGCAATCAGGTTCTTAGCGTTCGCTAAGCTCGTGCTGGACATTTTTTCCCCAGAAAGCAGGCGCGCGATTTCCTTCGCGCTTTGTTCGGCTGTCAGAGGAACTATGGAGGACTCGGTGCGTTCCCCCGTCCCTTTTTTCGTAACCAGAAAATGGGAATCCGCATGCACAGCTACTTGAGGCAGATGTGAAATGCACAACACTTGGAAGCGCGCGCTTAGCTCGGCCATTTTCCTGCCGACGACATCGGCGACTCTTCCGGAAATCCCCGTATCGATTTCATCGAAAACGAGAACGCAGGTCTCGGCATCCGCTGCAAGCGCCTTTTTCAACGCGAGCATGATGCGCGACAATTCGCCACCCGACGCCACCTTCGCGAGCGGCATCGGCGGCTCGCCGCGGTTTGCAGAAAGAAAGAACTGCGCACTTTCCGCCCCCTGGGCCGACAAACCAGCCAAGGCCCCTTGCGCTTTTTTCCAACGGGCTACCAACTCCGTTTCCAAGCCAACTGTATCTAGCGCCGTAGGCATTCCGGGCGCGTCGGAAAACTCCGCCTGAAAAACCGAGCCTGGCATGTGCAGGTCTGCGAGCTCGCTCTCTACTTCAGCTTTGATGGTTTGCGCAGCTTGGAGCCGCGCCGTACTAAGCGCAGCACTCCCCTTTTTTAACCGCGACGCTGCCTTAATCAGCGAATCCACCAAAACGCCGAGCACCTGTTGGACACCGTCAAATTCCGCTTGGTCTTTGCCCAACAGCGAGAACTGCTCCACGAGCGCTTCCACCTCACGTACACCATGCTTGCGGAACAGATCCTGGTAACCAAAGAGTCTTTGCTGGCATTCTTCGAGACGTTGTTCGTCGAAATCCATCCCCGAGAGCAAGCGGCCCAATTCAAAACTCAAGTCCGCCGCTTCCGCAGCGCAAGCGCCGAGCCGATCGCGGAGCGCTTCAAAGGGCCCGCGCAACCCCGCCAGCGCCTTCGAGGATTCGCGAAGTGCTTCAGAAACCGCAGCGCCATCTGCCGGTTCCAAAGCAGCCAGAGAAAGCGCTACGGTGTCGCGCCCCCGACGGCTAGCTTCTGCTTGTTCGCAATACTCTTGAATGGAATTGAAATCTTCTACCGAAGGCTCAAAAGCTTGGAGCTCCTGTAGGCGAAAGGCTAGGTAGTCACTTTGTTTGCCTCGCTCCAAGAGGCCTTCCAGCTTTTCCCGTAAATCGCCCAGAATCTGTTGGCATTCACGCCCCGCTGACGCAACGTTCTCGCGCAGCTTCGGATCTTTCAAAAAACTATCGACGTAATCGGTATGCGCATTCGGGTTAAGTAGCCGCTGGTTTTCGTGCTGTGCAAAGACATCCAGCAAGGCGGTACCAATCGTTTTGAGCGATTGCACGGCCACGGGCACATCATTTACCCAAGCTTGGGATCTCCCCTTCGCATGCACTTGCCGCCGCACCAAAATGCTGCCATCGGACTCGATACCCAATTCGGTGAGCAAGGCTTTGACGTAGTGGTCTTTCGGGACTTCAAACTCGCCTACGACGGTGGCGGATTCGGAACCTCGCCGGACTGTATCGGGCGAAACTTTCCCGCCAGTGATAAAACCCAGAGCGCGGATGAGGATGGATTTCCCCGCTCCTGTTTCACCCGTAATAACGTTGAACCCTGGTGTGAAATCTATCTCCAGGGAATCGATGATGGCCAACCCTTGGATCGAAAGGCGTGTGATCACAAGCCTTTCGGTACCAGTGATTCTAGGGGTGGTCAATGCGCACTGGCGCACAGGTTCCCAAGATGACTTTGTCCGCGAGCTGAAGACAGACTTCACCGCTAACTCCTGCGGCACCCGCTTGCCCATCCGCGCCCGGTGCGCCTGTAGGACCGACTTCTCCATCCACCCCCTCCGCCACGCGGACTTGGGCCGTCGAAGGCATCTTTCCACCCGAACCTCCCGGACCACCCTTTCCGCCTGCGCCTCCTTTGCCCGCCGCACCCCCGGCCCCTCCCAAAGAAGTCGGGTGCACGTAACCCTCCACATGATCCAGTACGAGGTGTACCGCGCCCCCGTCGCCCCCACGCCCTCCGGCACCGCCTGTGGAACCTGGGCCGCCCCGCCCTCCCGGAAAACCGTTTTCTCCCGGAGCAGGGCGCATCACTCCAATATCAAAGTGGGCTTCACGCCCATTGCGCCCTCGGCTCCCGATTTTTCCCTCAGCGCCTGGAACCCCATTGCCGCCTCGCTCTCCCCGGGAAACGACATGCAGCACACCCTTGAAGCGCTTTGCCTGGAGTGTGATTTTCCCGGCCTTGCGCCCAGCATCTCCCGCAGGCGCTCGCTGGTTCTCTGGGTAGGACTCAAAACGCCCGCCCTCCGAATAGATCGCATCGGCCTTTAATTCGAAGTCTTGATCCCCTGTGAGCACCACCGCGCCCTCCTCCAAGAAAACCCGGCCATACGTTCCTGCGGCAGCGAGCTGCTTTCCGGTGGCGTACACCCAGTCCCGCGGCACGGAAACTTCGGCCGACGCCACTTCGGAAAGCACGCCTTGGACTTCCGCATAAAGGCCGTAGCGGTAAGCGATGCCCATTTCCGCCGTCGCATCGGAAAAACGATCGGCAGAACCTTCCAAACGAGCCAGAGTGGATTGCGATCGGGGTGAATGGCGTTGGATCCACCAATGTTCCGCCGCCCACCCCGGGGCTTTCCACTGCAGGTCGATTTCATAGCCTTTTTCCAAAGGCCGCACCTTTCCCTGGAGCTCGGGAAGCGCCTGGTGTGCTGTAGCCGCGCCCGGCACAATTTCCTTGGCGCGTTCCGTTTCCGGAGCGCAGGCCACTAAGGCAAGAAGAGCAAACCACCACATTTTACGAACCTCCCGCCGCCCTCTTTGCAAGGCCTGCCAATGCGAGCGCCGCAGGCGTGTTGCCGCCATCAGAACGAAAGCTGGACTTGAAGTCCGGTTTCCGGACCTCAAAAACACTGGACAGCGCCCAAACAGATGGATTTACTGGCGTTCGCATGCACTACGATCCCGCGTCGATTGAACCCAAATGGCAGCAACGTTGGCAGAAGGACAAGGTCTTCGAACTTCCCCACGACCCGGCGAAGCTCCAAGGAAAACCTAAGTACTATGTCTTGGATATGTTCCCATACCCCTCGGGCGCAGGACTGCACGTCGGGCACCCAGAGGGTTACACCGCCACCGACGTCGTCGCGCGCTTTAAGCGCATGCGCGGTTTCAATGTTTTGCACCCCATGGCTTGGGATGCCTTTGGCTTACCCGCCGAACGCGCCGCCATGCGAGACGGCATTCACCCAGCGAAAATCACCCGCACCAACATCGATAATTTCCGTCGGCAAATCCAAAGACTCGGATTCAGCTACGACTGGAGCCGCGAGTTCAGCACCACCGACCCGGACTATTATCGCTGGACCCAATGGATCTTTCTTAAGCTCTATGACCGCGGCTTGGCCTACCTCGCTGAAGTTCCCGTGAACTGGTGCCCGGCGTTGGGCACCGTGCTCGCGAACGAAGAAGTCAAAGACGGTAAGTACGTCGAAACAGGCGATCCCGTCGAGCGCCGCTCGATGAAACAGTGGATGCTCAAGATCCCCGTTTACGCGGAACGCTTGCTTGCGGACCTTGAGACAGTGGATTGGCCCGAAGGCGTCAAAGAAATGCAGCGCGAGTGGATTGGAAAATCCCTGGGCGCTGAAATCCGCTTCACGCTTCAAGGCCAGACGAAAAGCTTCTCTGTTTTTACCACGCGCCCGGACACACTCTTTGGCGCGACCTATTGTGTTCTTGCGCCTGAACACCCTTTGGTGCCGCTAGTTACGTCGACAGAACAACGGCCCGCTGTCGAAGCCTACTTAAAGCAAGTGCGCGATAAGACGGACCTGCAACGCACCGACTTGGCCAAGGACAAAACAGGCGTCTTTACGGGCGGCTATGCCATTCACCCCGTCACGCAGAAACCCATCCCGGTTTGGATCGCTGACTATGTTTTGATGACGTATGGCACCGGCGCCATCATGGCCGTGCCGGCCCATGACGAACGCGATCATGAATTTGCCAAAAAGATGCAGCTGCCCATCGTGCAAGTCATCGATGGCGCGGAAAAGGACATCCAAGAAGCCGCTCACACCGGCACCGGAAAAGTCATCCAATCGGACTTTCTGACTGGTCTGGAAGTTGAAGCCGCGCAACGTAAAATGATCGAGTGGCTCGAAAGCAAACGCGCGGGTAAAGCGCGCGTGACCTACCGCCTGCGCGATTGGCTGTTTTCTCGCCAACGCTATTGGGGGGAACCTTTCCCACTCGCTCACGCTGCAGATGGATCCGTCGTCAAAATCGACCTAGAAGACTTGCCGGTGGAACTGCCGGCCATCGACGAATACAAACCGACAGAAGATGGTCAGCCGCCTTTGGCGCGCGCCCCCAAATCCTGGCGTGAAGTCACCTTGCCCGATGGGCGCACCGCCTTGCGCGAGACCAACACTATGCCGCAATGGGCAGGGTCTTGCTGGTATTACCTGCGCTTCATGGACCCCAAGAACACGGACGCTCCGTGGTCTCCCGAAGCAGAAAAGTATTGGCTTCCGGTGGATCTCTACATCGGCGGTGTCGAGCACGCCGTGCTGCACCTTCTCTACTCTCGCTTTTGGCACAAAGTGCTCTACGACTGTGGCCTGGTCAGCACCCAAGAGCCTTTCCAGAAACTTTTCAACCAGGGCATGATCCTCGGCCAAAGTTTCCGTGACGCCAACGGGAAGTACTACCACCCGTCGGAAATCGACACTTCGAAACAGCCGCCCCAAGTCAAAGCAACGGGTGCGCGCGTTGAAACGCAGATTGAGAAGATGTCTAAGTCGAAAAATAACGTCGTCAGTCCCGACGACGTCATCGACCAGTATGGCGCGGATGCCATGCGGCTCTACGAGCTTTTCATGGGCCCCTTGGAACAAACCAAGCCGTGGAATATGGATGGTGTGGAAGGTGTACGCCGTTTCCTAAGCCGAGTTTGGCGCCTCATTGTCGATGAACGCACTGGCGCGCAGAACGAGAAGATCACCGACGCCCCGGGCTCCAGTGTTCCCGCGCTTTGGAAGACTCTTCATAAAACGGTTCGCAAGGTCGAAGAGGATACCGAAAAGCTTACGTTCAATACGGCCATCTCGCAGATGATGATTTTCGTGAACGAAGCGACTAGCAGCCCGCGGCTCCCGAAAGAGACGCTCAAGGCTTTCCTCAAGACACTGGCGCCTTACGCACCCCATCTGGCGGAAGAGCTCTGGGAACGCCTAGGCGAAAGCGCGCTGCTCGCGCAAGGCGCGTGGCCCGCCTACGATCCCGCACTCTGTGAAGAATCCCAGGTGACGATCGTGATTCAGGTGAACGGCAAAGTCCGCGAGCGAATGGAAGTGGCCAAAGGGACTTCCGCGGACGAACTCCAAGCCCTCGCGCTCGCGTTGCCGAAAATCCAGGCAGCTCTCGAAGGGAAACCGATCCGCAAATGTATCGCGGTCCCTGACAGGCTTGTGAATCTGGTCGTTTAAGCCTCCCCGGATCCTCCTTGGCATCCAGGTGTAGTTCGTTTACTCCTAAAACACAGGGTTTTAGGGGAGGACAGCGTTCAGGGCCTACGGCTTAAGTACTTAACTTTACAGCGACTTCAGGCGGATCTGGCACGGTCTGAGCTTTAACAAAAGCTTAAACAGACCCTGAAGGAAGATCTGCGCCGGCCCGTTCTATAGTCACGCCACTATGAAAACACTCACTAAGCACTTCTTCTTGGGATTCGTGTTTGCTGGGAACCTGCTGGCGGCTCCAGAAAGTAACTCAAAGCTCGTCGTCGGACTGAAGATTTACGGCAGTTCGGCTGAGAGCGAAGCCGCGCACTCGCGCGTTGCAGGAACAGAGGTCGAAGCAGCCTTTCAAGACGCCCTGCTGCCGAATGTTCAACTCAATCTTGCTGGCGGCGTCCAAATCGAAACCGGCGCCACTCAATCGCGTTGGGCACAAGAATTCCAACCGCGCAACGTGCAGCGCCTGCGTGAAGCTGTGTTGCAGTGGAAACCTTTCTCCGTTTTGGCACTCACGCTTGGAGCTTCCGACCAAGATCGGTTAGGAAGCCCGCTGCTCTTGCAACGCCAAACATTCCCGGGAGCGCAAGAGTCCGTGACGATTCCCATGGGCCATTGGACCCTAACCGCTTTTGCGCAGCAATCCGTTGCAAACGATACGTCATCGCTGCAACCGTGGGCTTCGGGCACACAGGGCTTGCCGGCTTTTTATCTCGAGCGCGTCGGCGTCGCATACTCCCCAAGCCCTGAGTTGAAGGCCAGCGTCCAAGCTTCGCATTTCGCTTTTCACAATCTCAGTGGCCCGAATGTGTGGAACGCCCAATACATGGGCAACACGATCCAAGGCAAAGACGCTGCAAGCGCTGTTTTCCAGTACGGTTACCACGGCATCGATGTCGGCACTTCGATCAAAGCGCGCTTGGGCCGCTTTTCGCCCGAACTCAAAGCTACCTGGCTACAAAATCTAGGAGCACCCTCAGGCCGCTCTCAAGGTTGGCGCGTGACAGCGGGAATGGACTACGAGGCGAACAGCAGTTTCCGTTTCAGCCCTCAGATGGAACTTTTCCGAATGGAATCCGATGCCGCACCGGCGTTCTATAACGACCGCGTTTTCGGCCACAACAACCGCAATGGATTTGGCGCTCGTTTGACTGCCTTTTGGCCACAAGAAGGCGTCGAGATTTTCGCCCGCTGGGTACACGCAGGAGTGATCGAAGCTCACCCGTTCCAGTCCGGTTTGGATTGGGTACAGGTGCAGCTCAGTGCACAGTATGACGTTTTATAGGTTTACATTAGCCGCGCTTTTACTGGCGGCTGGGTGTTCTTTCGAAGCACCCCGCAAACCAGGAAGTACGATCGGTTTTCCGGCGGAAAACTCGCCGGTGATGCTCGCGCACAAGGTGCCCGAAGGGGCTCCCATTTCGCGTTTCTTCACCGACGGATCGAGAGGAGAATTCGTTAGCGAAAGCCCGATTTCCTCCGAAGGCGATTCAGTCGTGCGCTTTGCGGGCCAAGTACGCCTGCTCGACAGCGTCACCCGCACAAAAATACCGGGCCACCCTTTTGAAGTCCTTGTTTCCGAGTCTCCTATCTGGCCGGAAGGCCAGCGCGGTAAGACAGTGCTCTCCTCGGGCGACGGCGAAGTCCTCGTCGAGGGAGAAATAGCAGCTAATGCGCTTATCCCAAAAGCAGAACGCCTTTATTTATTAGTGCGCAGCCAGGAAGAGCCCTTCCGAGGAGCGACATGGGCCGTAGAAATCGAACTTCTGCCCTGGGAGCGTGGCGCTGCTTTCTACCACGATCGCCTCCGCCAAGGAGAACGCGGGCAAGATCCTTACACACTGTCTCTTCTCCTGAATGACTACCACGCAGTATTCCTCGGCCGAGACTTCGAAGTGAACTCGCTCCTGCAGCTCACAACTTTCCGGCGCTACTCTTTAACGCTGAAACCAGAGGTCTTACGCAAAGGCCCTGCTGCGGCCCTCAACCCGGAACCCGTCCGCGAAAAGCTTGCGTTCTTTTTGCGTGTCGTCCTCTCGGATCCCGAAGCCCCCGAAAAAGAAGCTTTTATCTCGGCTTTTGAGAGTGTCGTCACTGCCAAAGAAAAAGGGATTATTCGGGAAGAAGTCGTTTTCCCCGTCGATTTCGCTAATCAATATCGCCTGGATTCTCGAGTCCGAGTGCATATCGAATTGCAGCCGTTGAGCCACCAAGGCAACCGTCCCGAATCCGGGCGTCTCACCGCCAATTTTGTGGCCAACACCAATGGGAACGACACGACTGAAGGCCCGAAGATTGAAAGCGTGCGCGGGGCACCTCTTTTCACCATTCCAGCGCACGCACGCAAACTCGAAGGCGCAAGCCACGTCGGCTACTTGGTAGCTCCTCAATTAAAAGGCAACGCTCGGCATTTATTGAAACAAGAAATCGAAAAGCAAGCGCAGGTCGAAGCCTTCGGCGAGGCTTACGCTGGTATCGGCACGCTTCTGAGCGAGGGTTGGGACAGTGGCTCCTCCGCTGTCTTACGCAATGCCTGCAGAGACCCCCGTTTTGCCTTGAAACCGAGCCTCATTTCCAAGTGTGAAGAAAGCCCGGGAGAGTATTTCTCACTCGCTCTATGGGATTCCGTCGATAGCGTGCTGCCCGTGCTTCCGAAACTTGTTCGCGTTTACAACCCATATATCCAGCTGGCAGCAACATTCATTCACGAACGCCAGAAAGCACACCGAGCCATTAACGCCACTAAATCCGCAGAACATTGGGTAGGGGGCGTTAGCTCAAAACTTGGGTACGGTGTTTTCGGATCAGAAGCTGCCGTCCACACCTCGTTCAGCCACGAGCGCGAATGGTACAACATCGTTGAGATCAGCGATGGCGATAGCGCACGCAATCGCCAAAGCCGGCAGGAGCAAATCATGCTCAGCCAAGAAGAAATCGTGCTCGAAATCCAAGCTCTCACCCGCCGGTGCGCACTACTCAAGCCTTTGGCTTTTACTCCCGTCCCACTCACACAAGGCAAAGTGCCTGTGCGCTTCGAATGCGCTGCCGAGGCTACGGAGCGCCCCATCGAAGAGGGCTGGTTCGCAGTGCGCGATCGCTGGAATGCAGTGCATTCGGTCCATTCCGATCCCAAGAGCCCTGCGGAACGCGGCTGGACAAAGCTCATTCGGGGCCAACAGGCCTACGAGCGCTTCAATGCGATGATGGGCGACAAAACGGCCGAGTATGTCTTTAACGATGTGACACCGTTGTTTGGTAGCCCTAAGGACATTGGCCAAGCGGCGTTTGAGCAGGAACGGGCCATCCACGATATGACTTTGGATGGGGGAATCTTCCCGGGCGTTGTCAGCGTGGCAGAAACCAGCGGTTCTCTCTGGCCAGACGGTATGATCACTCGTCTTGCACGTAAATGCTTAGAGGGGGCTAACCCCTCCTCTCGCTCCTCTAAGAACCAGGAAGAGATCGCGCGCTACTGCCGCTGCAAGTACGAAGCGACTGGCCGGCGAGTCAGGTTAGAAGATTATTTAGAGGATCAGGAAAAATGGAGTAAAGACTTCGAAGAGACGGCCGCGGAACGTTGCACGCTTTTTGCGAAAGGGGCCCAGCCGTGAAGCACTGCCTTCTTCTTTTGAGTTTGTTTTTTACTGGAGCCGCTTTCGCAGCGACGCCCGCGGAGTTCAACCCCAGTGGCGATGATATTTACCGTCTCTTGCGAGTCCAAAAACCGTACCCCGGCCTTGACTCCAGTCCCGGTTACCGCCATAGCACCGCAGAACTCGTCCGCCGAATCAAAGAAGCTCCAGACAAATTGGGGCAAATACGCTACCTCGAAGGCTACTGGACACTCGGCCTGGAAGACACTTTACGCATCGTCTACCGAGTCCAAGAGCTCATTACCGACGATGTTTTCCAGGAGCTCTATAGTATTCATCTGCGCGCTATCGACGATAGAGCTCTGTATTACATGCAGGATGGCAAGCCAGTGCCCATCGACGAAGTGCCCATAGCGAAAAAATACTTAATCCGCGATGTCCCAGGCAGTGGCATGGCGCAACTAACCAACTACGAAGAATACCAGCACGATGTAAATAGCATCCCAGAGTTGGCCGCCTCTAAAGACGTCACAAGCCACATCGGCCATTACGATGCGCACTTGCGCGCGAAAGGTATTCACGGATTCGCAGAATACATCCACAACATCAACACCAGCTTGGCCAAAACAAAACTAGGCATTTGGGCGCAGTTCCGGCGCAATTGGAGCTTTGACCGTACCGGCCGTTGGCTCGCAGCCCCTTGTGTAGTTTTGCTTGCGGCAAGCGGTTGGATCTACCACGCTTACCAAGGGCCACCGGAAGTCCCCGCCAACGCCCCGGCGGTAACCCAACAACAGCAGGTCGAAGCCGCCGATAAAGCCGCCATCGAGACTGGTCAGGAAGCAGGAAAGCTGTTTCCGGACACGCTGCCCTGACCTTTTTAGGTCAGGGCCGGTTCATCAGGCTTTAGTGCCGTCACTAAATAGAGAGCGGCGCCGGTGAGCAAATAGGCCAGCATAGTAGCGCGGTCAAAATGCAGCAGCCGACCGTCCGCACCTCGAGCGACTAACTGCCCTGCAGTAAAACTTGCGATACCCATACTCACCTGCTGCACAAAGCTCGAAAGGCTCATGTAAGCGCCGCGCCGTTGCGCTGGCACTAAGGATGTGATGAGCGCCATCGATGGGACCATGCGCCCCGAGACGAACATCATAAAAAGAGCGCATGCGGCTAGGATCAGAGGAAACGCAATCGGAGCGAGGTGCGTAACAAGGTATAGCGGAACAAGCGCGATGACCGACATCCAACGAAAGACTGTCTTATGTCCCCAGACATCGCAAAGCCGCCCGACTGCTTGAGACGAAAAAAACGTACAGATGCCGCCCGTGAGATAAAGCCAGGAAAGCTGCTCCTCTCGCACGCCGGCATTCGAAACCAAAGAAGGGCTTAGGAACGGAATAATCAAAAATCCCGTTGCCGTTACACACCCGATAAAAGCAAGCCCCTGGAGGCAAACCGGTGTTTGGAGAATTTCCCGGATTTCCTGCCAGAGCCCTCGGGTGGGTTCTTTCTCGAGGTGAAACCGCAAAGGCGGCACTGCTCGCCAAACAATTCCGCAAACCAAGCACCCGATTGCCGCTATCCCCAAAAAGACTGTTTCCCAACCAAAATGCGCTGCACTGAATAACCCAATCGGCAACCCCACGACGGAAGCCACAGAAAACGATGCCATTAGGGCCCCCATCGCGCGGCCGCGCCGGTGAGATGGGATTACATCGCCGACGATCGCAAAACAGATAGCGCTGCACGTGCCACCAAAAGCACCCGCCATCACGCGAGCGATCAAAAGTTGTGGGTACGTGTGCGAAAGACCGCAGAGCAAAGTCCCGACAACAAAACCCAGGTAAACCCAAATCAGCGATCGTTTACGATCCCAGCGATCGACTAAGAACGCCGCCCCCAGACTGAAGACAGCAGCACTTACGGAATAAACAGAAACCAAAAGACTAAACTGGTGCGGTTCTAGAGAAAACACCCGCATAAACTGCGGGCCCAAAGGCATCATCACTACAAAGTCGGTGATGTGCGTGAATTGAATGCACGCGAGCAGAAATATCAACCGCCGCTCGGCGCGCGGATCCAAGACACCGTCGCTCATACCACTTCCATTTCCAGACGGATTTTGGTGTTCTCAATTGAGGCTACAACACGATCGCCGGCTTCCAGCGGGCCAACACCCGCAGGCGTTCCGGTGTAAATCAAATCGCCCGGATTCAACGTGAAATGCGTAGACAGAAAACTCACCAGTTTCGGGATCGGGAAAAGCATGTCCTTGGTGTTGCCCTGCTGGCGAATGGCCCCGTTGACGTAGAGAGAAAAAGCCCAAGGGCCCGTTCCCGCTTCTGTGCGCGGCAGAAAATCGCTCACGGGAGCGAAGGTGTCGCAGCCCTTGGCCAACAACCAAGGCAGGCCTTTTTGTTTGAGCTGTTCTTGGAGATCGCGCGCGGTGACGTCGATACCCACGGCAATTCCAGAGACAAAATCCCAGGCATTTGCCTCGGGAATATTTTTACACGATCCGCCAATCGCGACGACGATTTCTACTTCGTGATCCACTCGGCCGATCCCAGGAGGCCGGGAGATGCGAAAACCTGAGCGGACAAGAGCAGTCGCAGGCTTGGAGAAGACAACAGGCTCCGCCGGGATGGCATTGCCTAGCTCTTGCGCGTGCTGGGCATAGTTCCTACCGATGCAATAGACCTGTCGAGCAAAGACGCCGAGCGGTTTGAGAACGAAATCCATGCAAATTCTCCCCAGTGAGGTGCCGATATCATATACTTAATCATTATCCCAGGCCACCTATGACACTTCGAATCACACTGCTCCTCTCGATGGTTCTGCTCAACAGCTGTACTTCCGTCGATTGGGAGGCGCCCGGCACGGTGGACGTTTCCGACGAGCTCAAGTCTTCCCCGCGCTACGCCCAAGCCAAACGCTTTGACGCACTAGTCCAAGGGCGCATGGGCGCTGATGAACTCAAAGCTTGGAACAAAGAGTGCCAAACGAGCAAAGACGTTTTTTGTTACACCGTCGCTCGAGAGAAGAATCTGCGTTCCTTCCTCGTGCGGACGGAGAATAAAACAACCGCGCTCTGGGAAAAGCCCGAACCTATCATTCCCGTCTTTGCCAAGGGACGCGTGCAAAACTGGTCGACCATCCAGAAGGCCAACCTCAAAGGCTTGCTCGCCGGCATGCGCGTTTTCTCCGCTGCCGAATTGCGTTCCATTGGAAAATTTGCCCTCGCTCGGCCCGAATGCCCCAACAACGTCGCCATTGCCTCTGCGGCACTCTTAGAAGTTTTCCTAGCATCGGAGAATGTCGCCGAGGAAATCGCAAAGCTCTATGAAAAGGGAGCCCGCTGCACCCGCCGGGGTTCTGCAAACCAAGAGCACTACCTCACACGAGCCTCGCTGTTCTGGATCTACTTGAAGCAGTACGCGAAAGCCGAAAAGCTGCTCTCGAAGATTGTACCTGCAGATGCTTTCTCCGGCCGCGCGGCTTACTGGCTATACCGCGTGCGCACGCAACTCGGCCGAAAAGACGCCGCTAAAACGGCGCTCCAGAAGCTGAAGAATCTGCACCCGCTTTCTTTCCACACGCTCATGCTGCATGCGCAGGAAAAGACAGATCCCTTAGGTTCCGCCATCGAGCCCCTGCCCCACCGCTCCCAAAAACGCCCGGGTTCCAATGTGCTCATCGAGCAGGCCGAGACGCTTAAGGAAATGGGCTTTATCGACAGTGCCGCGAAGATCACTTCCTGGGCTTTCTTGGTCGCACCGCCCTTGGAAGCGGGCGTACGCGCTTACTTAGCAAGCCTCGGCGATGCACCCACTCAGATCCGCGTGCTCCAAGGCGTTTTGCTGGGCAAGTCGGCGTTGCGTACTCGCCCGTATTACGAACTTGCGTACCCGAAGGCGTATTTCCCGATTTTCGAATCGAATAGCTCGGACCCCTACTTGCTGGCGGCGATTGCACGCAAAGAAAGTCACCTCGACCCCCGCGCGGTTTCGCCAGCCAATGCGCAAGGTTTGCTGCAGCTCAACCCTGAAACGGCCAAGCGCCTAAGCGGCCAAGAAACGCCGGACCTGTTCAATCCCAAAGTGAATACGGCCCTCGCGAGCCGCTACCTCAGCGAACTGCGCAGCCAGATGCGCGGCCAGCTCGCTCTCATGATTGCAGCTTACAATGCCGGCGAACAATCGGTGGCGACGTGGACACAGCGCTACCCGACTTCCGATCCTCTGCTTTTTGTGGATTTGATTCCCTACCGGGAAACGCGGGACTATGTGGGATTCGTGATGGCGAACTACTACTGGTACCGCCGGCTCTACGGCGATAACCCACAGGCCGCACTCATCAGCCTAAGTGGCGAAGAAATCGCGCGCGTGGAACAGCCGCGTGAAATCCGGTCGATCCCGGTTGCGAGCGAAGAAGCTAAACCTTCCCCACTACCCGGTGAAGAAGCCGCCCCGGGAACCGAAGCCACTTCACCCGACGAAACACTCTGAGACTCGCCGGCCACGTTTTTCGTCGATAAAAACGTGTACTCCGAGGCTCACCAGAAACAAAACCACGCAGAATATCAACGAATGGCGTAGGCCTACTGTCTTCTGAAGAAAACCGAAAACAAAGAGCGCAAATACCATCGAAGCTTTGCTCGAAAGCCCCCATAGCCCAAACATTTCCCCGGCACGATCCGCAGGCGACATTTGCCCCACCAGCGCGCGCGCGCACGCTTGTGTCGCCCCCAAACAGAGACCTGCTAAGTTTCCTGCCACCAGGAACGCCATACGCACATTGGTGATGCCCAACCAACGCGTCCACGTCTCCAGTCCGTAAATCAAGAAAACCACGAGCACCCAAACCCACAGAGTGAGATTGAGCGTCGGCATTCCACCCCAGCGGCTTTGCAGCCAACCGAAAGCAAAAGCACCACCCGCGGCAGTGAGCTGCAAAGAGATGAAAAGGATCGCCTGATCCGAACCCGTTAGCCCCACCACTTGCTCACCATAGATAGCCGCAAAACTAATCACAATCGCGAGCGATCCTTGGAAAAAGAAACACGACAGGAGCAAACGGCTGAGGTCTGGCAGCGCACGCAGCCGGTTCCAAGTATCCGAAAAACTCGGCGCTCCTCGAGAAGAGCGCTGCACAGGCGGTTCTTTCAACCAAAGCAGCGCGGGCAGTGAAGCCACCAAGAAGAAGGCCGCTGTGACTGGCCCCAAGAGCCGAAGGCGATCGTAGTTTTCTGGTGAGTAGTCTAGACCCGTGAAAAACTGGCAAAGCAAAATCGATCCCAGCCCGCCGAAATAGCCCAGCCCCCAAGCCAAGCCGCTTAAGCGGCCCATTTGCTCGGGCGAAGCAATCATCGGCAGGAAGGCCGAAATAAAATTTTCAGAAAGCGAAAATCCGACATTGGAGAGGAACACCAGCGCGAGCGCCAGCGCCACCTGCCCTGGCGAAAGCATCCCTAACGCGGTGCAGGACACACAACAGACCAACACACTCGTGGTGAGCAGCCGCTTTCGCCAGCCCCGCGCATCGGAGAGCGCTCCTAGCCAAGGGCCCGCTAGAGCCACAGCCCCCCAACTCGCTGCGAGAACCCAAGCCCAGAGCGCGTTTCCGTGAGAAAAAGTCCCGTCGGGATCTGGGCCGGTAATGAGCTTTGTAAAAACTACATTGAAGGCGACAGTGATGATGATGGTTGTGTAGGAGGAGTTTGCGACATCAAACAGGCACCAACCCACTACTTCCTTGCGGGACGAAGGCGAAGACTTCAACGGCGAACCTCAAGTCGGCGTGCGAGCAGGCGCCGGGAATCCGGGCCATATACCCTCACCCCAACCACCAACCCCTCGGACGCATCGGTCTCCAAGATAGCGTAGTTATTCACGCCGGCAATACCCTGAATTTGACGCGGGTTGGGCGTGTCTTTCCAGGGATCGGAGTACACCGTGGAGTGGATGGGACTTGTGGTTATTTCATAGGTGGCGAACCCCAACACATCTTGGGGAATGCCCATGATCTCTGCGAGGTGCCGATCGCCCGAGAGAAAAATCACCGGAGATGTGTTGCGCAAGCGGCTGGTGAACTTCGCAAAACTCCCTGGGTGTCTGCCCTCGTACGATTCGAACGCGTGGTACCCGCCAAAGAACTGATCGCCGCTAATCAACCAGCTAGGCAGATCTCCAAAAAGATCGGTGAACAACCACGACTCCTGATCCACACCAAAGTGCGTGCCTTCTTTCTCACCGGCAGGATCGCGGAAAGAGCGGTTATCGAGGAAAAAGAAGCGTTGGCCAAAAGCATTGAGGCGGCTCGAAACACCGGGGCCGTGATCGTATACGCCCGGAAAATCCGCCGTGCCGAAAAACGCCTGGAACACCTGCCGAACGGTGTCTTTGTATTCAAAACGTCGATCGCCGTCATTCTGCCCGTAATCATGATCGTCCCAGACCGCGAAAGTCGGGACTAATTTCGGCGCGTAAAAAAGCGATAACTGCTGGCGGGTATGGGTGTAGCGCTGCCAAAGAACTTGTGGCGTGACCGGTACACGCTCACTCACGCCGGGATCTTCGGAGACGTCGGTGTAGACCGTGTCGCCAATCAAGAATAAAGCATCCGGATCGTGGGAAAGCAGTTCTTCCCAAATGGAATTATGCAGTGGGTGCCGGTTGTCCATACAGGACGCAACGGCCAAGACTGCCTGGCGTTTGGAGGTTTCCAACGTCGTGAGATCCCGCGCATCGAGTAGTTCACCCGCGGGACTCACCAGCTGCAGGCGCATGGGCACTCGCTCGAGGCCTTCGTAGCGCAAATGCAGGAGAGTTCCCAAACCATCGGGGATGGGAAAGGTGGCGACGTTGAGCGGCGTAATCAGCCGGCGCTTCGCTGTGTCCCAGAGAAAGATCTGGGTTTTGTTTTCCCCACCCGGCAGTAAAACGACGATTTCCGTCGCTTCATCGGTGGTAGCCGTCTGTAATATGGGCACGGGGCTAGAAGGCCTTTCGCGCCCACCCCGCGCGTCGCAAGCGGCCGCACTCCCGCTATCGCAGGCGGCATCAATCGCCTCACGCCCCGCGTCACCTTGGCCTATCTTCGCCAGTTCGACGGCCTGGAGGAAACTTTGGTAACGCGTTGCCCCGCCTGTTGCACAAGCCGCTAGCAGGCAGAAAACCGCGCCCCAAAAGGCAATGGGGACAAGGGTTTGCAGCTGTCTTTTTGATTGGATCGCGTTCATTGACACGGACCTCGCTTTAAACCTAGGGTACCCGAATGGCGCGTCCTCTCATTCTCGCAAGTACTTCCGCTTCCCGCAAACAAACTCTCGAAAGACTGGGGTATCTCTTTGAGGTTTCTGCCCCGCAAGTCGACGAGCATGCCTGGAAGCAAAAAGGCCTTCCGGCGACGGTTTTGGCGGAAACGCTGGCTATCGAGAAAGCAAAGAGCATCGGCGGGCGCGTGCAAAGCGCCGTCGTGATTGGCGCAGACCAGATCGTAAAGCTCGAAGGCAAGAATCTGGGCAAGCCGGGAACCCCTGAAGCAGCGCAAGCGCAGCTACGGCAGCTTTCTGGCAAAACGCATTCTTTGATTACTTCAGTTGCGGTGTGGACCCGCGATTCCGTCTACAAACAGACGGACATCACGCGCGTCACTTTACGTGAGTTAGACGATACGACGATTCTGCGCTACGTCCTGAAAGACAAGCCGATCGATTGCTGCGGTTCCTACCGCTTCGAAGCGCACGGCCCGGCGATTATCGAAAACGTCGAGACCCAAGATCCGACGGCAATCCAAGGCCTCCCCTTGCTCTGGCTGGGCGGCTTGCTCGCGGAACTCGGCTACACCTGGCAGTCATAAGCCTCGGCCGCGTAAAAGCGGCAAGTCCGTTCGCTTACTCGAGTACCCGTTATTATAACTAAGCGCGAGCGCTTGCTCGTTGTCGCCCGCTTGTTGCGGCGAGAATGTCACGATCACCGTGCAGGTCTCACCACCACCCAGTGCCGCGCCGCAAGTACCGCCCGTACCTGGGTAGCCACCGTCATAGGAAAACGTCCGTGATAAGTAGAACGTCCCGGTTAAATTTGAAGCAGGAAGAGTCCCTTTGTTGCGGACTTGAAAGGTGGCTGTGGAAGATTGCCCCGTCGACAAAGCCCCATATTGGTAAATGGGTCCCGGGGTAGTTTCTAAGAGAGCGGCATCGAGAGGATCGCCGCTGGCCAGGTGGGTTTCCGTTCCGCAACTGGACAACAAAAGGGCCAAAAGCAGAATTGCTCGACGCATACTCTCCTCCTTGAGAGATGGTTGCTATTCCGTGCCAGCGATTCGCTTACAGGCCAGTGCAGCTAGGTTCCTTAGATCATGCGCCCCAATTGGTGGGGACTATTCATGCAAATGTGAAAGAAAGACCACAATCCTAGGCACGAAACACTAGCCTAGGACTCCCATTTTCCGTCGTTTCCGCGGTGCAGTTCGTAGGTCTGGGAACCGGAACCAGGGCCTGGACGAGGCCCGCGGCCTGGTGGACCTCCCCACTTACCCACGCGAAAGACCATGCGCTGGCCACCTAAACCGGACGTCGCCCAGTTGACGAACGTTACGAGGAGACTTGCGAAAAAAGCCGCGCCGAACGAGCTGACATGAAAGCCCGAAACCAAGTAGCCGGCGAACTGGAAAATGAGCGCATTGATAACAAGCAGAAAGAAACCAAACGTCACCAACGTCAGCGGGAGTGTGAGCAAAATGAGAAAGGGCCGAACGAGAAGATTGAGAATGCTCAAGATCGCGGCAGCAGCCAGAGCTGTACCGAAGCTCGCAACCGCGATTCCCGGAACAAGCGATGGAATCGCTAAAATGGTGAAGGCCAAAATCATCCAGCGCACGAGTAAAAGCATCCCTTCTACTATCCTGGTTGTTTGAGCCTGTAAAATCCGATAAAAGCCGCCTATGTCCGTCCAGATTGAACAGGCTGCCGAAGTACTTCGAAGCGGGGGAACCGTTGTTTTCCCGACGGAGACCGTATACGGCCTCGGCGCGCACGCGCTCAACCCGACGGCCGTGGCGCGTGTTTTTGAGATCAAAGGCCGTCCTCGCTTCAACCCTTTGATAGTGCACCTACCTTCTCTGGCGGCCTTGGATGAGCTCGCTCAGGACATCCCCGAGGCGGCCCGTGTGCTGGCGGCCCGTTTCTGGCCGGGCCCACTCACTCTAGTTTTACCTAGGCGCGCTTGCGTGCCCGATCTCGTGACTGCAGGGCTTCCGACCGTCGCCGTGCGGATGCCTCGGCACCCGATCGCGCAAGAGTTGCTCGCTGCCGCGGGGATTCCCGTCGCGGCCCCCAGCGCAAATCGTTTTACGTGCCTAAGCCCGACGCGTCTCGAACACGCGCGCTCGCAACTCAAAGACCGAGTGGATTTTTACCTCGATGGTGGTCCCTGCGAAGTCGGTGTGGAATCGACGATTGTCGGGTGGATCGACGGAAAAGCCACGCTTCTGCGCTTAGGCGGCTTAGCCATCGCCGAAATCGAAAACGCCATCGGGCCTTTGCAGCCCATTCCAACGCTCTCTCGGCCCATGGCGCCAGGAGCACTTGCGAAACACTACGCTCCCAAAACGCCTTTGCTCTTTTCGAAAAAGCCCACGGTGTTTGGCAAGAACCGCCGAGTCGCTCTGTTAGCGCTCCAACCAGGAGCGGAAGATGATCAAGCCTACACTCGGGTTGCATACCTATCGCCCGGCGGCGACTTAAACCAAGCCGCGCAAAACCTTTTCTCGACTTTGGCTGAACTCGAAGCACAGGGGCTCGATCTCATCGTCGCGCGCCCTATGCCTGAGCAAGGCCTGGGACCCGCCATCAACGATCGGCTTTCCCGTGCGGGATCGACTTTGTCTTAATTAGGAGGATCTATGAAAAATGCATTTCTCACATTCGCAGGCCTTTTGGTTTCCAACGCAATCGCCGCTGGGGACCTCGGCACTTTCCAAGAATCCAAACGGGGCGAGGCCCTGAGAACCGGCACCGCAGAAACGGGAATGAAACAGTCTGCCTTGGCCGCAGAGTATCTGGAAATTTTGGCGGAGTTTCCAAAGTTCGGTAACGACAATCGGCAGAAATTCGAAAAAGAAACACTTTCTCTAGACGGGCAGGTACACACGCACTGCGTCCGCCGCGCCGCAAATGTTCAAGGACAGCCTTTGGATGAGTATAGCCAGGTTGACGGCACATTTACGTTTGTCGCACCCCCTGGAAACTCACTCGAACCTGCTTCCCTGGTTTTTACGGGTGGCGGAGAAGTATTAAATACAAAGTTTGTGCAACTGACGGGTTACTACGAAGATGTTTTCTATAAACCCGCGTACCGCGACAGCCATTCCTACGTCACAGTGGGACGCTCCGGGAACGGGAACTACTTCTTCCGTTTTTCCGCTAGAAACGGCCTATTTGTTTGCCGGTAGCGGGTTACTGCCCGCTTTTGCGATCAAAGCAAACTAATTGGTTTCCGCCGGTGGAGCTGCCAGTCACGGCATAGCAGACGCGGTTTTCTTCCTTATCGACGATCTTCGTAAAACTCATGGGGAAACCGCTAGCTAGGGCTTTTTGTTCTATTTTGAGATCTATGGATTCGCTTACCAAACCACCACTGGCGTGAAGCGAGGTTGCGGCTAAAGCTAGAAAAAGAAACACTTTCATAAAGACTCCTTTTGCGAAGGTCTTGCATGGCCTCAAGAAGGAGTCAATTCATAGCCGGATTTAAGGCGTTAAACGTTGCCGCGCGGCCAGAACTCGGCCGACGGCTTCTTCGGCAGTCGCACCGACACTCGTGAGGTGGCCCATCTTGCGGCCTTTGCGGGGGTCTGTTTTTCCGTAGGAGTGCCACTTTACATGTGGGTCATCGAGAACTTCCGACCAGCGCGGTTCGCCGTTTAACCAGCAATCGCCTAGAACATTTGCCATCGCTGTCGGCGAGAGAATCTCTGTGCTGCCCAACGCCGCGCCAATCACGGCGCGGATCTGTTGCTCGAATTGGCTCGTCACAGCACCTTCAATCGTCCAATGGCCTGAGTTATGTGGCCGTGGGGCCATTTCATTCACGCGCACGCAGCCATCTTTTCCGACGAAAAACTCCACACAGAGCAAACCCACAAGGTCCAGTGCTACGGCTATCCCGCGCGCGACCTGCACGGCTTTTTGCGCTACGGCCTTAGGCACCACAGGAGGGACCACGGAGACATCCAGAATGTGGTCTTTGTGGCGGTTCTCCACGACACCCCAATCCGCCATTTCACCTTGGGGATTGCGTGCGACTAGCACCGAAACTTCTTTATCGAACGCCTGCCATTGCTCCAACACCCAGTCGCCACCGCCCACGACTTTGTCTTCTAGTGCTTGGCGATCTTGGATCTTCGTTTGGCCTTTGCCGTCGTAACCAAATCCCGCGGTTTTCAGCACGGCGGGCAAGCCCGTGACTTCCAGTGCCGCTGCCACGTCTTTCGGGCCACGCACATGGGCGTACGGAACAATCGGAAAGCCGTTCTCCGAGAGAAATGCTTTTTCGCGGCCGCGGTGCTGCGCGATGTGCAGAACTTTGGGGCTTGGGCGCACGAGAACTTGTTTTTCTAACTGCGAAGCAGCAGCAAACGGGATGTTCTCAAACTCAAACGTCACGACATGCACTTGGCGCGCAAACGCCGCTAGCGCTTCGGCGTCGTCATACGCCGCTACGGTTACGGAGTCCGCGAGCGGCGCTGCTGGCGAGTCTTTGACGTCGGTATAGATCCAAACGCCATAACCCATGCGCCGAGCGCTCATCGCGAGCATGCGCCCCAACTGGCCGCCACCTAAAATCCCGATGCGCGATCCCGGCAGCAGACGCGTTTTCATTTGCGCCCCTTAGGGAGCTTCATCGCGAGCACTGCTCCTGTTTGTTTGGCTCGGAAAGCGTGCAGTTTCTTGCGCAGCTCCGGCCTAGAATTCGAGAGAATCGCGATTGCGAGCAAAGCGGCATTTGCCGCCCCAGCCCGGCCAATCGCCAATGTCCCCACAGGGATGCCTTTAGGCATTTGAGCGATCGATAAAAGAGAGTCGAGCCCTTTCAAAGTTTGGCTCTCCACCGGCACGCCTAAAACGGGCACAGCCGTTTGAGCGGCGAGCATTCCTGGCAAGTGCGCGGCCCCACCCGCTCCAGCGATAATGACTTCAATGCCCCGCTCTTCCGCGTCCCGCGCGAAATCCGCCATCTTCTCAGGCGTGCGGTGCGCAGAAACAATCCCGCAATCGTGGGCGACGCCAAATTCTTCTAGGACCTCGGCCCCGGCTTGCATGGTAGCCCAGTCGCTCTGGCTCCCCATGACCACGACCACCAAAGGTTTCGTGCTTTTCTTAGAACGCATGCGCCCTTTATACTCCGTCAGGTGTGGAAAGTCGCTGCTTGGAATGTAAACTCGGTTAAGGCCCGACTCGACCGGCTCTTAGCATTTTTAGAGCGGGAGAATCCCGACGTCGTGCTCTTACAGGAGCTCAAATGCGAAGAGCCCAATTTCCCCTACGAGGGAATCGGCAATCTCGGCTACTCAGCAGCCGTCTTCGGTCAGAAAGCCTACAACGGGGTGGCGATAGTCTCGAAGGAGCCGGCCACCGACATCGTGCGGGGCTTCGGCGATGGGGGCTTGGACGAGGCGAGGTTTATCAGTGCGACAGTACAAGGCGTGCGAGTGGCTTCGGCTTATATCCCCAATGGCCAAGCCGTGGGCGCCGAGAAATACCACTACAAGCTAGAGTGGCTAGCCCGCTTGCGCCGCCACTTGGGCGCCCATTACCAATCCAATCAGAAGTTTCTGCTGGGCGGCGACTTCAATGTCGCTCCCGAAGACCGGGACGTGCACGACCCGGAAGCTTGGCGGGGCCAGATTCTCTTTTCCGATCCGGAAAGAGCAGCTTTGCGCGACGTCTGCGGCTTTGGCTTGGACGACACTTTCCGCAAACACCATGGCGAAGCCGGGCATTTTTCCTGGTGGGATTACCGAATGCTGGGGTTTCCAAAAAATCGGGGCTTGCGGATCGATTTCTTGCTCGCTACCCCGCCCCTGATGGAAGCCTGCCACTCCGCGCGTATTGATCGCGACGAGCGCAAAGGGACTTTACCGTCGGATCATGCTCCTGTGATTGCGGAATTTAAGCTCTAACCGACGTTCGCGCCAATCCACTCAAGGAACGCAGGAGAGCCGCCTTCGAGGGGCAAGAAGACTAAACACGGGCACTCATAGCTATGCAGTGCTTTGACGACCGTCTGGATTGTTTCTTCCTGCTTCTGCGTGGTCTTGATGAGGAGGACGCACTCGTCGGCCGTTTCGACTTCTTCCTTCCAGCGGTAGATGGAATGCATAGCCGGCAAGATATTCGCGCAAGCAGCCAAGCGCTTTTCTACCAGCGTGCGGCCTATCTTCTCGGCCTCGTTGCGGTCTTTGGTCGTGAGGTACCCTAAGCGGTATTTCATGAAGCAATTCTAGCGGGTGCGGGGTGCACCTGGCTAGAAAACGTCCGGCTGGCCACCAGGACGGAACAAACAAGGGCGATCAGAAAAACGATCAAAAGCTGTTTCACAGAACACCTGCCGATAAAATCAGGATTCGGAGTACCACCGGGAAATCGGGCTGGCAAGCCGGGGTGGTTTAATAGTTGAGGTTGCTCAGACAAGAAAATGGCCGCCCCGCAGGGCGGCCTAGAATTACCGTACTCCGCCTCGACGTAGAGGCTCGCGTGTTGGAGTTCTGTGAAACCTCCGCCACTGCCACGCTGGAGCATCATGACACGGTTATTGAAGTTTCCTTCCACAGTCCAAAGCTGCCTGCGGTCTTCATCCCAAGCGAGTGCTAAGCCGTAGTGCCCTGCCCAGGAAATGTAGGCTCCATGGAGGCCAACCCCCGCTTTCGATCGGGCGATCAGGTCGTTGATGTTTTTCTGGACCATTCCGCCATTACCGACACGGTGGATATTCCACCACGCAAAAGCGCTGCACCAACCACCACCGCAATAACCGCGGGCGCGGCGTTGCGGGTGGCCTGTATCCCAGAGATAGAGCTCTGCGAGTGCCGAGATCATGACTTTCGCACGCGCTTCATCGAGCGCGGTCGTACCACCGGTCACGGTGTAGAACGGGCGTTCGACAGTAACCGCAAGCGTGTTATCGGCGTCTTTCTTTTCCTCCCAGAGCGCGACGTCGAATTTGTACGTCGTTGTCGGCAAGAGGTCTTTCACCGTGATGACCGCGTAGTTATCGTCATGCCATTTAAGTGGCAGGGAAACTTCGGTCGGGTGCAAAGAATGGCGCATATCGCGGTAAACGACAGATGCGAAATAGGCCTCTTTGTTTTCCAGAACGGTTTTATTGGTCACGTAGAGCCAGATTTCTACACGATCGTTCTGAACTCGGTTGAGCGCTTCTTGGTAGTAAAAGCCGACACCATGCGCTCCATTCACAATCGGAATGGCTGTTTCGTGTTTAGGTGAACGTGCGACGTAGTTTCCGGTGTTGTAGCTACCGCCCGTATTTCTTTTGAACAGTCCCCCACCCCCACGTGGACGAGCAAAGCTTTCGGCAGAAAAGAAACACAAAAGCAGCGCGCTGAGAATTAAACGCATAGAGACCTCTCACTTGGTTGGTGTTTGAAAAACCCGGACCCTAGACGCTACGCGTTGCGCATGGCAACAAGTTTTTTCGTTCTTTTAGCGAGTGTGTGTGATTTCGACGCGGCCATTTCGCAGACCCAGCTGCAATTTTCCGCTGACGAAATCTTGGAGATCGCGCCCGATCACGCGGAGTGCGCTCGTCGACAAAATGCCTTTTTCGACCCACGTCTGTGGATCTTGCCGGCCGTAAACGATGAGGTCAGCGGCCTTCCCTGTACGCAGCAAAAATCTTGGCGCGATATCATAACGTGAAGACAGAAAACTCAAATAAGCCTTCAAAAGATCGAGTGCGTGCGCATCCACATCGGCCGTGTCTGGGTTGCGCACAGGGAGATTCGCTTCGTCTTTCGGCAGCCGCGCCCCTCGATCAATAGCATCGAGAATAATTTCACCGCTGCGATCGATTTCTTTGGGGCCAATGCCGCGGAAAGCGCGCAGCTCATTCACACTGCGCGGGCGGGCTTTCGCAAGAGCGACTAAAATCTCATTTTCTGCCACCCAAGAGCGCGGCATATTCGCGCGGCGGGCGCGATCTTCACGCCAACGCACAAGCTCTTGCA
>JAIEOG010000157.1 GCA_019750655.1 bacterium | reverse complement strand
GCGCTGCTGTAATCAAGCTCGGGCCTCGGGAAATCGGAACGGTCGGAGAAATCCACCCCATCGTACGCGACAACATCTTGTCGACGAACGAGCCTGTGGTTCTTTTCGAACTCGCTCTCGGGCCCTTGCGTAAATCCGAGCGCACGGGCGTGAAGTACCAAGCGCCGTCGAAATTTCCGGCTGTGGAATTTGATCTCGCGTTCCTCATCGATCGCGATGTGGCCGCCCAATCGCTCATTGAAACGGCACGCCACGCAGCCGGTGAGCTTCTGGATACAGCTTCGGTATTTGATGTCTACGAAGGCGATCGCATCGCCTCGGGCAAACGCAGCGTAGGCCTACGCTTCGCTTTCGTCTCCCCAGAGCGCACGCTCAATGACGAAGAAGTCAGCGGGTTGCGCACGGGCATCGTCAACGCTGCCCGCGAAAAGCACGGCGCCCAGCTCCGGGACTAACCAGAAACTAGCGGCTGAGTCTTTTCATATTGCATCGCGTTATGGACTTATGGTCTCCTACTTTTTTACCCGAAAGCAGGATTCGATGAACGTTAGTAACAAGCTGTTTTTAATTGTTTTTTCCGCACTCCTGGCGAGCGCTAGCTTTGCCGATCAAGGCGCCACGGGCGTTGGAGATAAAGATCAGGCCGATACCGATCCGCCGCAAACCGTCCAAACGGCGGCTGTTTGCCCGAGCGCGGTGACGTACGATTTCATCGGCCGCCAGCCAGCGGTTCAGACGGACTCCGAATACCGCCCCGGCCATATGTCGTTCTAATAAAAGATCCGCGCTATAATTGATGCAAACCTCGACGGGGAGCATCATGAAAGAGCAACCAGGCAGTGAGCGTCCCAAGGATTCCGACAAACAAGGGTATAAGTTCCTACTCGATTCTTTGCGCGATCAGCTCTTAAGAGATCGCTCACTGGAAGGGGCGGCGGCGGAAACCGTCGAGACGCAAACCGCGGCTCCGGCCACTGACAACACGCCAAAGATTCAAATCCCCGAAGGCAAAAAGTTTTTCCGCATCGGTGAAGTCGCTGAAATCCTCGGCGTCGAAGCCTATGTGCTGCGCTACTGGGAAACGGAATTTGGTTCCATCCGCCCCAAGAAATCGCGCAGCGGCCAACGCATCTACGATCGCCGCGATGTGCAGCGCCTAGCGCTCGTGCACCACCTGCTCTACGTCGAAAAATTCAGCCTCAAGGGCGCTAAGAAAAAGCTCGCAGAAATGCGCAAAGCGCCGCCCCCGGCAGAACGCAGCATCCCCCGCAAAGCTCTGGTAGAGCTTGCTACGGATTTCAAAAAACTCCGTGAGTGGATCCGCCACAATCCCGGCTAACACGCACACTCCAATAGCCCAGCCTGTCTGCTGTTGATCGAAAAGATCAACAGGTGTCCCTCCCCATCGCTTTTACCCTTGTGGCAGCCTTGCCATTCCTGCTACCGGGAGGCTGATGCAGGAGCCAACAACACCTTTTTTCCGCTCCGCTTTGCGCAACGAGCTCACGCGCCGTGCGCAAGCCAACCGCAGCTATTCGCTGCGGGCTTTTGCCTCAGCCCTGCAGATAGATCCGGGCGCGCTTTCGCGCGTCCTCAATGGAAAACAATCGCTAGCCATCCCCAAGGCCCGAGCCATTTTGGACCGGATGCAGCTGAGCACTCCGGAGCGTAAACGCTTTCTCGATTCCGTACTGGAAGAGAGGCGCGAAGCAGCTCTGAGAAAAATCGGCGTGGGCGACGAGTTACCGGCCGCACCCCCTCCCACCGAATACGAATGGGATGTTTTTGAGATCATCAGCAAGCTTCACCACATTGCGATCATGGAACTCACAGAAACGAAGAATGCCCCGACACAACCCGTCGGCTTCGCTCGGCGGCTGGGATTAGGCCTCTCCCAAGTTAAAGAAGCGCTCGAACGCTTAGAGCGCGTGGGGCTACTAAAGAAAACCCCCACTGGCTGGAAAAAGGCCGCTCCGCTCGTCGTCACCAAAGGCAAAGAAGCGACGGCGCCGTTCCTCAAAAAATTACAAGTAGAGATTTTGGCGCGTGCTCTGGCTTCACTGGAAGAGCCCATCGAACGGCGGGTCGCAAGCTCGATGACCATGGCGATCGCCCCCGAAAAAATCCCCCTCGCGCGAGAACTCATCACGCGTTTTGGCCGCGAGCTTTGCGAAGTTTTGGAATCCGGCACTCGAACCCAGGTTTATCAGCTGCATATCAATCTTTTCCCGTTGGAAAGGCAGTCCAAGGAATGAAAACTCTAATCACTGGCTTAGCGCTTTTTTTGGCTACTAGCTCATGGGCGGGCACTGAAACCCATGGAACAGGTGGCGGCGGCGACGCGCACAATCCTTGGAATTTAGGTGATACTCCCGTCGATTACTGTGTCGAGATTGAAGAAGGCACGCCTTACGACGCGAAGGATCTGCACCGCATTACAGAGGAGTCTTTTCAAGACTGGAAAACATTCTTCACCACGTATGGCTTCCACAAGATGTACATCGGCACCGGGGAAGGCGATCTCTATTTCAAAGACCGCCAGAAAAAGCGGCTCACCCTCGATTTCAAATACGTCCCCAAGTGCACGGATTTGAAGACCCAGATTCGCATTCTTTTCCGGGAACAACCCGAATCTGTTCCGGCATGGGAAAGCCCGTCGGGGAATGCGCTCGGCGCCGCAACACGAGGCGATTACAACCATGAGACCTTCCGCAATGGTGGAACGGTCTGGGTTTATAACTACAAAAACTCTATCGATATCCTTTCAAACAACATCACCCCCGCCCAAGTCGAAGAGGCCCGCAATAACAAACGCAAATCGCGTAGAGGGTTAGGCGAAGTAAAACACGTACTCCTCCATGAGCTGGGCCACGTCTTCGGCATGAAGCATAACGAAGTCTGGGTGATGTATGAACGCGCCGCCGAAGCCATGCTTTTCGAAGGCATGGGCTGGGGACGCTGGGATGATTTTGGAAAAATCGAACTTCCGACGTGGAAATACCACTACAGCAAGGGCGACCAAATTCCTTTTGAGCGCAATTTCATTTCCGGCATGAAGCGCACCGCAGATCGGGCTAAAGATCAGGAGGAATACGACGCACTCAATAAGGCCATGGCCGCTGAGTTAGATATCAAGAGCCTCAACCGCGACAGTGTTCTTTTCGTTGATGAGACACTTCCCGACGGGCGCCGCAAAATCGCACTGCAACTTAAAGAGAGTTTCCGGGAAGAACCGGAATCCCCGAAGTTCCATGGCTTCTTGGATGCCGTGAACCGTGGCTGGGACGTGCACAAAGGGCCCGTTCTTTACACGACGTGGGATTACGTTTCTCAGGGTGAGGCCTCTCCATCGGCTCAACCGATTGGGTTTGACGATATCCCCTCAGAGTTTCCGGCGACGGGCCACCTCGAGTGGAAAGACAAAGTTTTCCCCATCACGATCGAATACCGTTACGGGCCACTCGTAAAAGTCTTCTTTCCTGGAACGAAACGTTGGCAGGTGATTTACGGAACACCCATTCGGTCGGGGCTGCGGAACGAACTGGATTTTTGATAGCTCTGGGACCAAGAATGAAGATCTTCATCACCGGCCTAATGTTTTTCCTGGCCGCCCCTTCCTGGGCCGGCACCGAAACCCACGGAACGGGCGGCGGTGGGGATGCCCACAACCCTTGGAACTTGGGCGATGCGCCCGTTGATTACTGTGTCGAGATCGAAGAAGGAACGCCTTACGACTCGAAAGACCTGCACCGGATTGCCGACGAGTCTTTTAAAGACTGGAAAAAATTCTTCATCAAGTACGGCTTCGACAAGAAGACCCTCGGCGACAATAACGGCTTACTCTTCAAAGACCGTACGAAAAAGCGTCTAACCCTCGATTTCCAGTTTGTCCCCAAATGCACGGATCTTAAGACTCAGATTCGCATCCTCTTCCGAGAAAAATCGGAGGGAGTACCTGCGTGGGAAAGCCCCTCAGGAAATGCCCTCGGGTCGGCAACGCGCGGAGACTATAACCACGACACCTTCCGCAATGGCGGGACTGTCTGGGTTTATAATTTCAAAAACTCAATTGATATCACCCGCGCTATTAGTCCGGAACAGGCCGAAGAGAGCCGCAACAACCCTCTTAAGGAGCGACGCGGTCTCAATGAAATAAAACATGTGTTGCTCCACGAACTAGGCCACATCTTCGGAATGAAGCATAACGAAGTCTGGGTGATGCACGAGCGTGCCGCAGAGGCCATGATCTTTGAGGGCATGGGGTGGGGGCGTTGGGATGATTTTGGAACCATCGAATACCCGGCTTGGAGATACCATTTCCGGACTGGAGAGCCCATCCCCTTCGAGTACAGCCTTATCCCTGGGGTGAATGAGGCAACCAATCAATTAAAGGACAAAGCGGTATTCAAGGCGTTGGACAAGATGATGGCGGACGAACTTGAACTCAAGAGCCTCTCTCGCCACAGCAATCTATTTCTCGAAGAAACACTTCCCGACGGACGGCGAAAGTTTTCTCTGCAGTTTAAGGAGCGCGCTCGGGAAGAGGCGGCCTCTGAGAAGATTTACGGCACTCTTGAAGCGGTAAAGCGGGGCGACACCTACAAGGGCCCTGCTGTCCATACGATTTGGGAATATCTTGGCCAGGACGGGTCTGTGAACAGAGTTGCGGTACCCGTTGGCTTTGACGATTTACCCGCGGAGTTTCCGGCAACCGGACACCTCGAATGGAAGGGTAAAGCCTTCCCCGTCTCAATCGAATACCGCTACGGACCTATCGTTAAAATATTTTTCCCCTCGACGAAACGCTGGCTCGTGATTTTCGGAGAACCTTATCGCCGTGGCCTTAAAAACGAATTAGATTTCTAGCTGTTGACCAGCGAACACAACAGTTTCTGATACGGCTGGCTCCGCTTCATTGCCGGCAAAGCGTCCTCTTCCATAGCCTTCACGCTATGGGAGGGGAACATGGTTCTCAAATCAGCAAAAGTACTCGCGCTAGGTTTAGCGCTTTATACGGCAAATGCCTTCGCAGGCGCTTGGATCACGGGCGCTTATAAACAGTGGTCGTACCGCGTTTTCGCAGAAAACACGTACGCCAACATCTATTTTTCGGATGGCGTCACGATCCAGCTACCGAAAAACAACCGCGCCTTGGAGAAGTGCAATAACTTCGACTGCTACATCTACGAAGCCGGCCCACGGAAACTGGTCGTGCACTTCGATCAGCAAACCGGAAGACTTCGCAGTTCACGCTACAGCTATTACGGTCAGTAGGATCAAACCGGCGCCCGGGCCACGCCGGGCGCCCACTTCTCTGAAACGCTTCTTCTTGTTGACCAGCGTACACAACAGTTCTTGTATAGCTGACCCCGCTTAATTGCCAACCAAGCGTACTCTTCCTTAGCCTTCAGTCCATGGGAGGGAACATGATTCTCAAATCAGTAAAAGTACTAGCTCTAGGTTTATCGATTTACACGGGCATCGCCTATGCAGGCGCTTGGATCTCGGGAAGTTACAAACAATGGACGTACCGCGCCTTAGCAGAAAATACTTATGCGCAGATCCACTTTTCAGATGGAGTGGTAATTCAATTACCAAGAAACGCGGCTGCGCTAGACAAGTGCAACGGCTTTAATTGCACTATCTACGAAGCCGGCCCACGAAAATTCCGAGTCGATTACGACCCGCAGACGGGACAGCTCCTCGACTCTGAATACACTCTAAACGGTAATTAATTTCCGAAGGGCGCTTGGCTCACGCCGGGCGCCCGATTTTTCAGAGCGTTGGTGGTTGATTGTAGACGGAGGGAAATTTCGCTTCAACGTCCGATAGCTTCGATCCGGTTACCAACCATCAACCATCAGCTATCAACTAAATTTTGCGTCAGCAAAATTTCGGGGCGGCGGGAATTGAACCCACGACCTCTTGCACCCCAAGCAAGCGCGCTAAACCCCTGCGCCACGCCCCGGTTTTGAAGGTCTGCAGACTACTGCATTGAACTCTGCCAGACAAGCGTCTTAGAGCGACCTCAGCGCTAATCAGTTTAGGCTTTTTTCTCGGATGGAGTTGGTTTAGCTAAGCCTAATGTTGAAAATCTTCGCTCTGCTTGTCGGGCTTTGCTTCGCTTCCGTTTCGGACAAAGAAATCGAAGCGCTCATTGAGAAACTGGGAGCCGGTGACTACGAGCTGAGACTCGAGGCGCACCAGGCCCTTTTTGCTTTGGGCGAGCGTGCCGTCCCTGTACTGGAAAAATACCGAGACGATGCCGACACGGAACGGCGGTGGCGGGTACGCCAACTTGCAAAGAAGCCCGTGAACACCATCACGCCCGAAGAACTCATTTTGAGTGTGCCCCGCTGGCTTGAAAAATCGAATGAAGAAGCGCAACTCGAAGATCTGCAGCGAGAGATTCAAGTGGCTTATGATGATTCTCAAGAAAAGCTTCACCCCATCGCAGGGAAGGCAGCTTGGGCAATCACCACTCAACGCCATTTCGGAGCGGAAGAGTCTCCGGATGCAGTTATTGCGAGCTATGTCGATGTTCTCGCAAGCGCTCTACCCGAGGGACTTGTCCAACGGAAAGCAGATGGCGCTCTCTATTTGAAACGAGGCGATCGCACTTACCGGCTGACTTGCTTTGATCGATCCCTCGGCCATGAAGTATTTCAACTAAGCGCGACAAACAGCCCGAATGCCAAAATTGCCCTTAACCAGATCCTCCCCATAGCCCGCAAGCTTTCGAATGGCAGAGCGGTGGAGAACAAATGGAGTAATGGGAAGCCGATAAACCCGGATGAACCTATTTCTCTGAGGCCGCATATCTCTTTCAACCCGCGGGACGGTCTGCGATTCGGCGACTATGTTCGGTACCAGGTGAATGAAGGCGTCACGGCGACCGGAGATCACATCCAAGTGGGCTACAATGTCGCGCAGGTATTCTTCACCTGGGAACAATCGAGCCGCGCCGAAAACAATGTCCGCGCGCTGTTCGGGTGGCACTAATCTAGCCCTTGTCGGGAAATCGATTCTAAGCCTCTGTTTCTATTGGGCAATCCAGCCCTCTTCCGCACACAATCCCTGCACAATCTCTCGGTAAACTATTTAAAAGATTACCGAAGCAGCCATGCCCACATTTTTACTCCAAACTCTCTCCAGTTTAGTCCTTAGCCTTGCGCTATTGACCCTGTCTGCTTGCGGCACTGGCTTGAATCCCGCTATGCCTCACTTGCCTGTCCAAATTGTCGGTAACGATGCCGATGGTGACGGCTATGACTACCAAGACGAATGCGACGACGACGATGCATCCGTGAACCCGGCTGCGGCGGAGATTTGCAATGACGGCATCGACAACAACTGCGATGGCGACCAAGACTGCGACGATTCCACCTGTTCTTCAGATCTCGCCTGCACTGCTTCTTGCGTCGATGCTGACTCCGATGGCGAGGAAGACGATGCCTGTGGCGGCGATGACTGCGACGATACCGATGCTGCAATAAAACCCGGCGCCACGGAAAACTGCACCGACATGACCGATAACGATTGTGATGGCGCTACAGATTGCTCCGACTCGGACTGCAGTGCCGATGTCGCTTGTGTTTGCGCCGATGGCGACAGCGATGGCCACGCCGATGATGGCTGCGGTGGCGATGACTGCGACGATTCCGATGCCAGTAACTACCCGACCCATGGCGAAGATTGCAGTGACGGCCATGACAACGATTGCGACGGCGATGTCGATTGCGATGATTCCAACTGCTCGGCCGATCTGGCTTGTACCTGCCCAGATGTGGATGCCGACGGCTACCCAGACGCAAGCTGCACCGGCGTGGCCGGCGACGATTGCGATGACGGGGATGCTGCTATTAATCCGGGAGTTACAGAAGGCACTCCCGCGCTTTGTGATAACTCCATCGATGAAGACTGTGATGGATCAGATTTCAGCTGCAGCCAACTGGACGAAGACCACGATTTCTCCGTAGCGCAGGATGACTGCGATGATAATGATGCGGGTAATTACCCTGCCAACACTGAGAACTGCACGGATGCGTCGGATAACGACTGCGATAACGATATCGATTGTAGTGACTCCGACTGCGCAACCGATCCCGCTTGCTGTGTCGATTCCGACGCCGATGGCTACGGCGACATTTCCTGCGGTGGAGATGACTGTGATGACAGTGAGTCCGACATCAACCCAGGCGAAAACGATTACGGAGGCGCCTTCGCGACAGATGGGATCGACCAAGACTGCAGTGGCACTCCCGACGACGGGCCGGATGATCCTTGCGAAATCGATACCGACGGCGATGGGTACGACACCTGCTATCCGGGAAACCCCACCTTGTATGATTGCAACAACAACAACATAAGCATCAACCCGGTGGGCACGGAAGACTGTTCCGATCACCTAGACAATGATTGCAATGGCCTAACAGACTGCAGCGACACGGCTTGCAGCGCAGAAATCGTCTGCACCTGCGATCTGGACCGAGACGGGCACTTAGATACCGGCGGCGGTTGCGGCGGCGACGACTGCGACGATTCAGATGCTGCCAATTACCCAGGCCACGCGGAAACCTGCAATGATGGTACGGACAATGACTGCGACGGTTTGAACAACTGCAATGACTCTGACTGCTCGGCCAATGCTGCTTGCACCACAGACTCGGATGGCGACGGCACCATGAACGGGATGGATGACTGCATCGATCGCAGCGTGAACGGCCACGATTATTCGATGTGCGGCATGCTCTATAAAATCGATTATGACGATGCCACTACCGCATGCGCAAACAAGGGCGCTGCTCTCGCGATTTACTCGACGCTTGCAGAGTACAACGCTGTGAACACAGCGTTTAGCGCACTACCCATCAGCCCGTCCAACCACTACTGGTTGAACGGGATGGATGCGGGCCATGAAGAGGTCTGGCTGACGAGCTTTAATGGCCGACTCACTTATACTCCCTGGCAGAGTGGCGGCATGACCGGAGTGGGTGGCGGCGGAGGCTCGCAGAACTGCCTTGTCGGTTATTCCTACAATGTCCAAATCTACGATCTTCAGTGCGAGTTCGAACTTGCCTATATGTGCGAGAAGAACTTGAACAGCGACAACGACGGCGATGGCGTCGTCGACGGGTCGGACAACTGCCCTTACGTCTACAACCCTGACCAAACCGACAATGAACCCAATGGCACCGGCGAAGCGTGTGAGGCCACACCTTTCGATGCTACTCGAAGCTTCCAGGTGGGCGGGCAGATTTGGGCGTACTACGGTGGCGTAACGCGAGACTTCTCAGGGGCCCGCAACTACTGCATCGCCAAAGGCGGCCATTTAGCCACAATCGCAAGTTCAACGGAAGAAGGCTATCTGTACTACTTGCAGCCCGCCGACTGGACATACATCGGGCTCACCGACATTGACGAGGAAGGGACCTTTGAATGGGTCACAGGCGAGCCCAATACCTACCGCCATTGGCCCGCCTCCCAGCCAGACAACGGCAACGGGGGAGCAGGCCAAGACGCTTGCGTTCTGAATTACCCGACGCACCAATGGGATGATATGTGGACGAACCAGGTCCGCCCGTTCCTTTGTGAATTCGGCGATGGCGAAGAAGACGACTTATCCATCGGCACTACACCCGATGGCGTCGATACCTGCCAAGGCGAAGACGACTGCTAGTTCAGTAGATCTGCTGCCACCACTACGTTCGGCAACCAATCCAACCAACCGCGGTTAGTGTCGCTGTGGAGGAGTGCTTGGTAGGACTCTTCCAAGAGAGTCACCATATCTCCCGCAGTACGTGACATTTTCTTACAAGTTAGAACGGCCGCTACGTAGGTCATTTGCGGCGTCTTGGTCTTAGTGCCGTGTGAAATCGTCTCGTTGCGCGATACTTTGAGCGTATCCATAAGATTACTGAAGTCTGCGATTTGATCTAGAACGTTGCGATTGCCCAAGCAGCGCGTGAGCACACCGGCCGCCATCGAATGGCCGGCTTGGTTCTGTAAGCCCACTCGATCGAGTATCAAAGAATAGATTTCGAAAACCTGCGAAGCCCGGTCGACGACCGTCTTGTTCTCTAAGTTCTTTACTGAGTTTACGTCCGCGAAAACCGCTGAAGACAGACCTAGCACCAAAGCCAAAGCTAACCCGCGCATTTATCCCCCCAGATAAAATGTGTAGTGAAGAACGGGCATTGTGCCGGAAGCGCACTTAGAGCGGAAGACTGCAAGATTTGTCACTTTATATAACCTCTATCATTTCAAGCATTTAACCCCTATAATTTCTGCAACGGAGAAAACACCATGTGGAAAAAAATCGCCCTCGGTATTGCCGCTTTAATCCTAGTTTTCGTCGCCGTCGCAGCGGTGCAGCCCAAAGACTTTCAAATCATGCGGTCGGTAACCATCGACGCTCCTGCTAGCCTGGTATTCCCCTTGGTCAATAATCTGCAGGCCTGGGATAAGTGGTCTCCCTTCTTGGATCTCGACCCAAACATGAAGAGAGTCACCGAAGGGCCCGGGCAAGGTATCGGCGCGTCGCAAAGCTGGGTCAGTGATAAAGCCGGAGAGGGCAAGATGACCATCGTGCAAAGTGAAACGGATCGCCTCATCGCTTTGAATACGGAATTCTTCAAACCCTGGAAAGCTACGAACCGCACTGAGTTCACGTTCGAATCTGTGGGTAACAGCACCAAGGTCACCTGGGCAATGTTAGGTGAGAGAAACTTCTTCATGAAGGCCTTTGGTCTGGTTTGCAATATGGACAAGATGCTCGGCGCTGATTTCGAAAAGGGCCTTGGACGGATGAAAGCCCTCGCAGAAACAGCTGCTAAAGCTCAGTAAGCGCCGAGTTGCCGAAGCCCTCCGCCTGGAGCATTCTCCCAAAGAGTAGGGGGAACTATGGGGTTGGGGAATCTCGTTCGGGGCAGCGCAGCGTTTTTGCTTTTCACACAGATTGCAGTGGCGGGGTGGAATGATATCCCCGCCACGGATTACGCGCTGCCCGCACCGCCCGCCGCAGGGTCTGCCGCGTACGAAAAGGATTTTGAAACGCTCCACGATTTGGAGAAAACCCGAACCGCGGCCGAGTGCCAAATGGCTTCGGCCCAACAGTTTCCCACAGTAGACGCCTTCTTCGGCCACACACCCCTGCTCTCAAAGAAGCAGTTCAAGGAATCGAAAGACCTCGTCAAGAAGGTCATGAAATACACAGAAGAAGTGACCAACCACTTCAAGCTGCAGCACATGCGCCCACGGCCCTTCAATACCGATACGACGCTCACGCCTTGCGCACCCAAACCCGGCGGCAGCAAAGCATACCCTAGCTCGCACGCGTCAATGGCAGCAGCAGGGGCTTGTGTCTTGGCCGAGATCTTCCCCACCAAAGCAAAGGCCCTTTTAGCCTACGGAAAAAGCTTGGGTGACTTGCGCATAACGGTGGGTGTGCACCACCCAAGCGATGTTGCTGCAGGCCAAAATCTAGCAGCGCAGATCTGTGAACGCTTAGTCGACGATAGCGATTTCCAACACGACCTTCAGAAAGTGAATTAAACTTAAGGTCTCAAAGGAGACCTTATGCGTTTAGCGCTTTCTGTTTTCCTTGTTTCTACTCTGAGCTTTGCTTCGGTCAGCGTCAGCATCGTCGACCCGAACACTGCGCAGATCACCATTACCGATCAAAAGGATCACAAGACCGACGCGGTGACTTTGAACAAGGCCCTATTACTTCCCACTCGGAAAGTGAATGGCGTCGTGGATCAGAAGCTATTCGAAATGCCTGATCAAAGCTTCGTCATCAGCTGCGGCGGAAGCGCCTTCATGGCAGGAATGGATACGTGTTCTTTGATGGTGAAAAACTCGGCTGCTGGAAAGGTTAGCAAATCGCCGCTTTTAATTAGCTACGATTTAACGGCGGATCCGAACCCTCTGTCGGAGCTGTTTTTGCGCGAAGGGGACACGTTGTTCGAATATGAATCCGGCAACAAGATCCTGCGCATCCACGTAACTCCGACAGAGTTTCGGCTCAATTACAATTAGAAGATCGTCCCGCTCAACCAGACGTTGATCGAGGCCGTCTTTGTCCAATCCGGCGGATTGGCTACTCCGAGCTGTTGGCGACGAAGATCGTCGTCAATCGGCGTCGACGTTAGCACGTAGGTATAGATGCTAAACGCCGGGCTAATATCGTACGTCACGCCCAGCTCAAACGGCATGTACCCACGCCGCGCGCTCGCCCAACCGATATTCTTCGCAAGCTCCAAGGTCGTTCCGAAGCGGATGCCGATTTTGTCGGTCGCTGCGTAGTTAATCGACGGGTTTAGGTTGATGGTGAACTCGGGTTTATTGTTCGTTCCGCCGTTGGCGACGTCTTGAACCGCAACCGCATTATTATTGGCGTACAACCACCACCGCGGTTGCACCAGAGCGAACGCGGACCAACGGCTGCCTTCGGGTGCATACTCAAACACCGCGAACATCCCCGGGTTCATAATGAGTGTGCGCTCCGACGGGATCTGCCCGGCGATAGCACGGATTGGAATATCGGAGTTGATGGCGCCCGTGAGCGACCAGTCTTCGCCCTTGAGAAGTTTTCCGGAGATTCCGAAACGCTGCCCTTGGTGGCGGAACTCCCAGTTATTCGTCACTACGAGCTGGTTGCGGAACTGCACGTCGAAAGCAAAGCGTTCGCTGAATTTCCATTTCACGGAAATCAGGTTGAAGAAGTTCAGGCCCGTATCGGAAGGCGCGCCGGTGTAACCGGGGGTTTCGCTTAGCGGGGTGAATAGACCAGGCCCCGCAAAGAAGCTGTTATAGTTCATTCCGAAATTGCGTTTGATCCAAGCCATCGTGCTCGGTTTTTCATCTTGCTCAACTTCGGATGCTTTTTCTTCCACCGCTTGAGCCACCGCAACGCCGAGCATCAAAAACAACGCGCACTTCCACCACCAAGCTAACTGCCATTTGTTTGTGTTCATGGAATCCCCCTGCATTAGTGTACAGCAAGGGTCGTACCAAGCCGGAGAGGCTTTACGCAAGCCGTGCGACGCAAGACCGTGTAATTTTTTCTGGTGTCAGCGGGGACGGTTTGGGACTAGTTGACCGTACCGTAAATGTTGTTGGTATCGGTACCCGCACCAGCAGCGTGCGTTGCACTGTTGCCGCTATACGACGGGCTCGTAGCCGTGACGCTGGCGCCACCACGTACGAAAATCGCGCCGCCTTTGCCCTGGCCTGCCGAACCGGCGTTCAAGCCAGACGTACCGCCCGAGCCACCCGAGGCCGAGTTATTGTTGAAGGTCACAGAAGCCAAAGTCAGGGTGCCACCGTAAGCGAAGACTGCGCCGCCTAAGCCCGCGCCACCGCCGCCACCACCACCGTGGAGAGCACTGCCCGCGCCACCAGCACCGCCGAGCGTACCGCCCGAGCCCATGCCGCCGGAGCTATAGCCACCGCCGCCACCGCCCGCGTAGGTACCACCCACGCCGCCGTCGCCGCCCGAGCCACCACCACCGCCACCGCCGGACGTTCCGCCCGCGCCGCCGTTATAGCTTGGAGCGCCACCGCCACCGCCCGCGCCAGTGCCACCCGCGCCACCATCACCAGCCGCGTTGAAAGCACCACCCGAGCCGGTGAGGTTTCCGCCCGATCCGCCCGCAGGGCTACCGCCAGCAGCGGCCGTGCCTGCAGCACCAAAACCACCGCCGCCGCCGCCTTTGCCGTTATCGCAGCCGGCGCCATTGGTGCAGCCAGAGCCGCCCGCGCCGCCCGTAACGCTATTGTTCGCAAAAATCACGTTGGAAACGGTGACCGTACCACTGCGCACAAACAGCCCGCCGCCCATACCAGCCGATCCACCACCACCGCCGGCGCCGCCCGCGCCACCTGCGGTGCCGTTGCCGCGACCATCTTGGATGGTGATGCCGGAAATCGAAACCGTGCCGCTCGTAATGTAGAACGGACGGTAAGCGGTATTGCCACTCACCGTGAACTGCGCAGCTCCCGGACCGACCATTAAGATGTTGCTTGCAATCGCCGGCAGCGCAGAAGCCAAGGTCACCGTGCCTGTCGTCGAAAACTCGATTCGACCGCACGTTTGGGAGTTAGCGTCCGTAATCGCCTGGCGCAGAGAACCCGCACCTGCGTTATTCGTGTTCGAAACGGTGTACGTATACACCGCCGAAGTCGTATTGCTCGTGACAGAATCACCCGCCGCGTTTGTGACCGTCAGCGTATAGTCCGTATTCAAATTCAGATTGCCCGTCGATACACTCACAGGGCTCGTCACAGAACCAATGCCGTTGTTAATCGAAGCCGTTCCCGGCGTGGAGTTCGTGAAGGTCGCTGTCAGCGTGTTCGCGGCTCCCGGGCAAGTGTGCGCCGAGCTCGTCGCCAACGCGCTTGTGATCACTGGCATTGGAACCACTGTGATGTCCACCGATTGCGTGCTGCTGTCGCCTAAGGAGTTCGTGACGACAACCTGCAGAGTCAGAGTGCCCGGCGTAGCGCCTGCATCGAAAGTCTGCGTATTCGAAGTCGAACCGCCCGTAAGAGAGGTGCTCGTGCCGTTACCATTTAAGATGGACCATTGGTAGGTCATGCCGGAAACAGACGGCACATCCACCGAGTACGTGCCCGCTTTACCTGCAGAAGCGTATGAGGTCACTGTAAGGTGTTGGGTGATGCTAGCATCCGGAGCGTCAATCACATCCGCCGCGGCATCTGCGGAGGCGCTACCACCGAGGTTGCTCAGTGTGACGTGGATCGCCACATCGCTCGAAGCGTTGGATCCTGCCGTGTAGGTGATGTTTTCTGTGCCTTGCCCATCGGTGATTGTCCCGTTGGTCAAAGACCAGATGATCGCGACGCCCGTTTGCGTCGGGATCGAAGCGATATAACCCGCTTTGCTCGCCGTCACGGAAACGTCGGCCGTAATCGTGGGCGCGTCTGGCGGAGGCACGGAGGCCCCGGGAGCTGCAGCACCACAAGCCGTTAGGGCCAGCGCAGCCAGCCCAAAAGTAAAAATCTGTTTTAATGAGAGTTGACGCCTCATCATGATCCACCAACGTTCCGTATTAGCGTGATTGTAGGAACCCCTAGAATCCCGTTTCTATAAGAGTATAGGGTGTTTGTGCGTCAATTGTGAAGGAACTGTGCGTGAAACCGTGCAGGAATTTCCTTAGGAAACCGTGCTCTTAGCAGGGATGGTTTCCAGGTAGTAGCGGTCTACTACCCGGCAAGTCTTCCCATCTACCTGTAATGTGCTGCGGAAAAACCCATCCAAAATGAAGTAAATTTGAGCCAAATCCCATAGTGGAATGGTCCAGAAATACCGCAGATTCATGCGTAGAGTCTTCAAAAACAGGGCTTCGTAGAGCACGGAGAGCCCGATGCGGGCGCCGGCTGCCAAGGCGAATAGCCCCAAGCTTTCCGCACTAAACCCAGTCAGTAGCATCAGAAAAAGAGCCGGGATCTGGGGATAGGCCAGAAGCGCCAAGAGGTACAAAAACCGATTTCCGATGGCGATCTGCTGAAAAGCCACCCATTTGCGTTTTTGGAAAATGACGTCCTTGAGAGTCTTATTCGAATACTCCACAGGGCAGTAAATATTGCGCCAAACCACTTTGCGACCCGAAGTGGTGAACAAGTACGGCAAGGCCTGATCGTCCGTCAGGAAGCGGTTCATGATGTCCCAGTTATTCGGGATTTGATCAAACTCGGAACGGCGGTACGCCATCGAATGGCCCCAGCCGACTTTTTTCTTCTTATCGAATGTGTCGAGCAAAATGACAAACTGGATCAAGTCGCAGGTATTGCCCATGACTTTGAAGCCGGAAGCAAAGTTATTCATCCGCACATCGACCTGCGGCACGGTCACCAGAGAAACGCCTGGCTCTTCCAAGCACGCCACCATTTCAGTGACGTAATTCTCGCGCACGATCGTGTCGGAATCGCTTAAGAGAATGAAATCGTATTTAGCGGCTAACTGGCCGTCGTGGATTGCGTCTGTCTTTTTAGCAAAGGCATCGCGCGTGAGGGACACCACCATGCGCGCATCCACTTTGGGGTAACGGGCGATGTACTCTTGAATCAAAGGGACGATCGGAGCTTTGTCCGATGAAACGACGAACATGACTTCCAACGGGCCCGGGTAGTCTTGCTTGAAATAGGCATCGAAGTTTTCTTCTTCGTTGTCCTCGGCCTTATGGCACGGCTTGATGAGCGAAACGCCGGGATACTCTTTGCGGGCATTCAGGGCTGGGGCTTTGCGGAAGTAAAACCGCAACAGGCACGCAGCAGAGACCGCGATAATCGCCAAATCGACATAGATGGACCAACGTAGAAGAACGGTGAGTATTTCGAGCATCTGCGTGCTGTACCACGGGGCGGAGAGCGCGTCAAAAGCAGCCCCATCTTGTTGTCAACGCCAGCGCCGTGGGCTTAAATCCAAAGCTTATGCCCATTCTCGCTTTCACGCGGCTCATCTGTTGGTTATTGGCCTTTGCCGCTTGCGCGGCCCTGTTTTCGGCCCTCCCCTTAGACCTCCGCCGCGCCAGCGTCGTGACGGGCGCACCTGCTTTTGAAAACTTCGATATCCGGAGCCTAGTCTATTTTGAGTACCTGCTTCTCCTCGTGCCGCCCTTTCTAGGGTGGGCAATGAGCGAATGGCTCTCGAAGCGAAAGTGGTTCCCCAAAGAATCGCCGCTCCCATCTCTGGAGTTTGGCAACCCGATGGGCCGTCTCTGGTGGTTTGCCCCATTGCTAGTGGGCTTTTTGGCCATCCAGACTCCCCCCCCTGCCCTGGGCAACCCGCGAGATTTCTTCCACGAGGGCGAGCGAATGATCCCCGCTTTGCTGCTGCTCGAAGGAAAAATCCCTTGGAAAGACTTTGTGGTCATCCATGGCATTTGGGAAGACGTCCTCCAGGGGCTCCCCGGCTTTTGGATCTGGGGCGAGAAATCGCTCTGGGCAAACCTTGCAAGCACGTCGGTTTTCTGGCGCCCCTTCGGGCTCACGTTGACCGCGCTGCTCTTCCAGTTTTGGTTGCCGCGCAATGCTGTCTGGCTGGCCTGCTGCTTGGTAAGCCTGCTCACTTACCCACGCATTTTCGGCGGCATCTTTTTCACGCAACGTTTTTTGCTTAGCCCCGCTTGCCTGCTCGCGTGTTTGTATTTCTTGAAAAATCCGACATGGAAACGCGCTACGCTCTTTTCGTTTTTAGGAGTGCTGTCGGTATTTTTCGGCTCGGAGTTTCTGTTTTTCGATCTGGCCTTTGCGGCGATCGTCGTTTTGGCGGATTTGCAGGCCTGGGAATTCCGCCGCACACCGCGCTTTGTCGGCACGGCTTTGGGCTGGTTAGCATTGGGCTTCGCGGCGCTCTGGGCGATCGGTGCGCTGGGCCCCTTCATCCACTTCCACCTCGATAGCGCTCAAGACCATATCTTCAGCGGAGGGTTGCCCATTCAAGGGGTCGACCCCACTTGGCTTTGGTGGCGGCGCCTTTGTGTGGCGGTCACTCTGTGGGTGGGACTTTCGGCTTGGTACCGGCGCAAGCCCCTATCGGCCGAGTGGCTCACAGCTCTCGCTGCGGGGATCTTCACCGCTTTCTTCTTCATTAAATTCCTAGGGCGTGCGGACCAGCCGCATTTCTTGACGTCGTGGGCGCCCTCGCTGCCTCTGTTGTTTTTCTTGATTGGCTATGGGCTTTCGCGCGCCGATCAGGCGATCCATACCCGCGTGCCGCACTCGTGGGCCAAGCGATTTGCATACCCCCTATCGACTCTTGTTCTTGTCGGTATGTTGTATAGCCACGGGCGTAGCTTTCTCGAGACCCTGCTCAATAACGCAGAAGAGAAGTTTGGAAAACCGGGAACGTTAATAACCCTGGGGAATGACCCAGGTCCCATTGTGACCACAGAAGAAGTACACGGAAACGTGAATCAATGGCGCGCCTATTTTGAAAAATCGCCCGAGCCTTTTTTTGATTTCACCAATCAACCTTTATTCTTTTTCCATTTCATCGGCGCTAAACCTGTTAATCCGTTTTATTACACGATCGTTGCGAATAACCCTCGCTTGCAGGATCAGCTAATCGAAGCACTGCAATCTCAGCCTCCCAAGCACATTGCTTTGGCGAGCACGAAACCCTCGTTTTTCGCATGGGACGGAATTGATAACTTTATCCGGCACGCACAGGTCAGCCAGTACTTACTCCGCCACTACGAACCTCGAGAATGGATTGGCACCACACTGCGCGCAGCACGCGTCGAGGGCTATCCAAAAGCGGAGGCCTGGCGCAAACTCATTGGTCCCTTAAAAGACTGCGACTTTGGCTACCTTTCGCATTACCAAAGCCAGCTCCCTCTTCCCGCGGATCTGAAGAAGACTGCTTTGCCGCTCTCTGAAAGTGGCCGAGGGTGGGAGATTGAAATCCCCGGAACACTCGCGGAAAACGGCGGGCAAATCGAGCTGCAATGGGAAGTCGCCCAACCAGAATCCGTAAGGCTACTCTTCGAAGGGCTTGGCTTTCAGGGAATCCGAGCCAAAACGCTCGGCGGCGCTGGCGAAACTCTGCGCATTCTCGTTGATAGCTGCCCGCATTGGTATGCGCGCGAGAGCAACCGCATCACCATTGCGAGTGATGGCAAACTCGGAACAGCGACTTGGCTTACGCGTTAGAGATCTTCGAAGCGAAAGCCCAGATTCAAAGCAAAGACGCCTTTTGTCCCAAAGGCTGCTGTCTTGAGATTATCGAGAGTCGCTTTGTATTGCTGGTTGTCGGGCGACTTTTTCAGAGCTTCCTGCACATGGCGTGCTGCCAGGCCACGATCCTCTTGATGCCAAGCCATGTAGGCACGGAAATAATCCCAACGCGAATCGCCTGGGTAAGCCTGTTCCGCGCGGGCTAAGTGTTCGGCCATGTCTTCCCATTTTTCTCGCACCACAAGATCGGTTAGCTCCGCAGCGCTTATTTCCGGATCTACATCGCCGAAGCGTTCTCGCATTTGTTCCGTTAAGCGAGAGACGTTGTCTCCGGGCTTGTCCCCGACAAACTCTGTGATGAGTTCCAGTTTATAGCTAGGGTAAAGATCCGGATTCTCCCGACGTAAAAGCCCGTTCCAATCGCGGATATCTTGTAGGGCCTGGGGATTGTTAAAGAGCTCAAAAAACCGGATCATGATCTTGTTCGACAAAATCGCCGTCGAAAGCGTGTCGGCCGGGAGGTGCTTGGTCGCCTGGCTGAGAATAAAAGCTCGGTAGAAAAAGAGCAGGTGATTGCACTTGTCGAGTTCTGGGCTTTTCTCTCCTCGCCGGATCGCTGCCACCTTATCGGGATCGAAACATTCCTCGGGCGGGTAACCACCGAACGTCTTGGGGAAGTCGACTAACTCCACAGTGGTGCATTTTGGATCGCGCAGAGAAGACTTGGATGCCACGCGATCCAGCCAATCATTGATGCTCGTACGCATCATAAGTTCCCAGCTCGCAGTGCACTCGGGTGGAATGTCTTGTTTCGCCGCTTCAGGTAGTGGCTCGGATTTCATGGGCGCTTCCCGAATAAGGTCCGCGAATTTCGTCTTGGGGGTGACATCCACGTGGGCGGGGCCGTGTTTCGGCTTGGGACGGAAGAGGAACCAGGCGCCCAGGGCCAAGCCAAGCGCTCCTGCCAACAAAATCCAGTTCTTATTCTTTGCCATGATCACCTGATAACACATTGCGTCGGTTTACGCTTGCCGCCTCGCATAAGAGCCCCTAACAATTACGCATGGTGAAGGGTTGGGTGGTTTTAGGGAGCATTCTGTTTTTCGTACAAGCGCCGTCCTACGCGGTCGGCTACAACACAGCCCCTCCCGAACCCGTTCCAACCAAAATGAAGCGCTGGGAAAAAGAGTACGGCGCGTGGCTCACGGGCTGGTTTGAAAAGTACAACCAAGCGCTTTCCAACGAGCTAGAGTCTTTCCGAAACTTTTGGATTAAGGAATTCAACCAAGCCGCAGCTTACAACAAAGAATCCCTTCGCGAACCGCTACGGCTCCTAGCTAAAGAGCAGTCCGGGCGCGAGCGGGTGCAGTGGCAGCAGTTAAGCGAAAAACTGGTCGAACGATTTAACCAACGGCAAGAGACCATGCTCAATGCCGTTGCCGTGACACTGGATAAAAACTGGCCTAGCTCCGCGATGGACGATATCGACCGCGCAGTGAGCCGGGACCGCTGGCAAAACCAAGACGACGACGCCACCTTCGACAAAGAAATCGCCCAGCTCAAACGCAAAACTTCTTGGGAGTATGTGCCGATTTGGACGGCGACTCTTGTCCCCCTAAACGACATCCAATTGCCCACCCAACACGAGGGCAAAGCGGTAACCCTGCAAATCCGCTGGGGCGGCCTCAGTCTGACCGATGTGCATTACGGCTATACCGACATAACCAAAGCACTCAAACTTCTCCAAGAAGGCACAGCGGACTCAGAACTCATCATCGATAGAAACGGCAAGCTTTGGTTCCGCGACAAAGAATTAGAGTTGAGATTCGTCGGGGAACGTAAAGCCGTTTACCGAAACGACACGCTGACCGGCACTCTTTACCAAAGCCACTACTCTTACGAACCCATCGAGCACCCTGAAGTGCTTGAGCAGACGGTAAAAAACATTCTCAACGAAGTTCTGCTCCGGCGGCGCTTTGAACAGAGCCTAAGGAGAATCGGTGGGTAAGCGGCATGCCTTCTTAGCCTCGGCACTGCTTTTCAACGCTGCTAGCAGCGCCGATGTGCAGCTCTATCCCTACGACATCCACGATCGGAATATCCAGAACAACGGTGTCCAGCTCGTCGATTGGGACGGCTTCATGGCCAACCCGGCCTACCGCTTGAGGCTTTGGGGACCGCAGGAAGTTCCGAAGGAAAATTACCCCGTCTCTGTGCGACTTTTCACACCGGAAGTGCAGGTCCAGTTCAGCATCGATGGTGCACAGACCACCGATAAAGGTGCCGAAGCGGTCTTTTTTATTACCGCTGCCGATAAACCCGTCGACTTAGAAATCGTGGCTTGGCCCGATCGCGATACCAAAGACACCAAAACCACTCTGCAGATTCTTTCCAAAGATGCGAAAGACCAGGAGGGATTTATGAAAATCCCTCTCCATATCCGCGATCAAGATCGCGGATTGCCTGAGCCACAACAAACGATTCTGAAAGCCACGAGCTCTTACCCTTTTATCCAGGCCCCTAATCTCCAATCGGATGTCGAACCGCCTACGCCCTTTTTTTCGCCGACGGCTGTTCTGAAAACACCTGCGCCCTTTAATATCCTTCTCGATGTATCAAGCGATGAGAGCAGTTTTTTTGAAGGCCAAACGGCCGTCCGCACCGCGCGCCGCGCGCTGGATGACTGGGCTTACTTTCTATGGCCCATCGATGTCGATCCCGTGGAGGTAGGCGAAGAAGAAACGCCCAAAATGGCGTTCTCGGGCAATCTCACGGGCTGGCAAAATGAAGTGCTCACGCAGGGAAATTTCAAAAACGCCCACCCTTTTAAAGATCTCCTGATCTATCTCACGGCGACGCATACCCCTTCGTCGCGCCGCGCTTGCACGGGCCTAGGCCAAACGCAGCGCCAGAAGAAAGGGATGAAGAACTACACCTTGCCGCGCTCCGCTCATATCTTACTGGGGCTTTCGCACCCGGGCATGACACCGGAAATGGATGAAAAACGCTGGTGGACATCGACTGCGAGCTCGAGAAGCAGCAACGCCAAAGATCTTTATTCGTATGTGCTACACGAGATGGGCCACGCCCTCGGCGTGGAGCCCTCGAATCCGAACGCCTCGGGCTGGACTTCGAATGGAACCATCGCAAGCCTCGCAATGGAATACTATTTAGGCCACCCAGCCCCGCTGAACCGGGAATACCACATCGTGAAAAGCTCCGGCGTTGCGGGTGGCGAAGATGAACCGGAAACAGATCCCGTCAGCGGATTTCCGGCTTTTGGCAGCGTGAAAGGCCAGTTCGGAAAATCGCCTCGTTGGCTCATTTCGAAACTCGATATCCTCATGCTGCGTGCGATGGGCTATCCGCTAAATAAGAATGTCTCGGCCCTCCAACCGTTGCGGCTAAAGACCGCGAAACTCGAAAGCGCCGAGAGCGGCAAGCCCTTCGACTACACCTTCTTGGCCACCGGTGGCGTGTATAACTACGACTGGAACTTCATCGGCAGCCTCCCGCCCGGCCTCACGCTCGATCGTTTCACGGGCAATCTCTCGGGAACGCCCAATAAGAGCGGCATCTTCCGCTTCCTAATCACCGTCAAAGACGGCGCCCTCTCCGGCCAACAGACAGACAAACGCGCCTACGTTCTCTGGGTCCAGTAATCGGCTCTGCACCACTTTGTCCGTAAGAAGTAAGAAGAAATAGTCCGTGGAGTCGGCTCGCTTTCCCGGGCTACCCGTCTTCACCCTTCGGGCTACGCCGTGCAAGCCGGTCGCCCGGGAAGCGGCCGAACACGGTCTTTAATTTGATAAGTCCTGGGAGGTCTAGGTGGGAGAAGCTTCTACCTCATCCCAGCTTTCAGAATACCTATCTCAAGCACCACGCAAGGGTCAGCTACGTCCTGCGATCAAACATGTCTCTGCTTCCATAACGCTCTTCTTATTGGCTATTGCTTCGGCCTGGGAAACCGGCCTGCCCGGCGTAGCGCTAAGCGCGAAGCCGGGTGCCTGCTACTTCTTAGGTTTATCGAGCATTTCGATCATCGCATTTACTTCGGTGCGAGTGATTTGGCCGCCCATTACGCGGGCGATTAGGTCTAGGAGAAGCTCCGCGCGGGTTTCTTTCTCTGGGATGCCCGTGCGTGTGTCGTTTACCCAGTCTTGGAATTCGTCCCAGACTTTGAGCTGCAATGCCATCTTGCGCTCTTCTTCGTTAGGGCCCAGGCCGCGCGGTTTGTTCGTGAAGAATTGGTTATAGTCCTTCGTCAGCTGGCTCTTTCCCTGCTGTAGGATGAGCTGGCGCACGACCTCTAAGCGCTTGGTAACACGCTCGGCGGCTTCTGGTTCTACTTCAAAACGCTCCGGAAGGCTCCGCGCATACTTTTCGAAGTCCGTTGCCAATTGGAAAAGAGATTCTGTTTGAGGAGACATTGCATAATTACGCTTAGCATCCTCGTACGCATCGACATCCCATTCCCCACTCTGGCGCGCTAGCCCCACAATCGTCATATGGAACTCCCAAGCGCGGGAGCGATTGCGATCGCCGGACTCGAAAAAGCTCGCGAGCACACCATAAAGCATCGTGTACGAACGCGCGTCTTCGGAGAGCTTGTCGAAAGATTGCTTCGCGATATAGAGCGACGTGCCCGAAGCGTGGATAATCTGGTAGCTCGAAATCGGCGGAGAATTGCCTTTGAGGTTTAACCGATCTTGCGCCAGTACTTCTGTGTCTTTAAGGCGCTTGCGCATAGCCGCGACAAACTGTGGATCGACTTGCTCTAACCGCTCCAAAATCGACTGGAAGGTCGGCAAGTCGCGCGCAAACTCGGCAGCATTCACTCCAGCAGCCGTCACCGCCGGAATTGGCGGCGTTTCCGGGCCTGGGTAGGGCGGCACTCCTAAAGCAGCCCAGTCGGGCGGCGTCCACTGCGCGCGCTTGATGGATTCTAGGATATTTCGGCGCAACTGCTGGTTAAGGTAGGCCTGGTTGCCATCACTCACCGAGTGGCCCGAACCGACATCTCCATTGGGAAGGACGTCGTAATAGAAGAACTGAAACGTCAGAGGGTAGTTTTTGTAAAAAACCGTGCCTTCATTGACGCTCAGATCCTGGGTCTTTTGGCCAGAAGCCCCCTTCTTCACTTCTGCAATGATGGCTTCTTCGAAAGCTTCATTATTAGGGACCGGCAGGCCGGATACTAAGACACCAAAATGGATATTCACGCCCCGAAGGCTAGAGATATCTGTGATGTCCGTGTCGTTATCGTACGCGGGCGCGGACATGCGGCGTGCGATATTTGCGACAGGAGGCGGCGGAGGCGCTGGGGTCGAGACAGTGGCCGTCCCGTCATTTCTACCACGCATTGCGGCTGCTTGAGCCGCAGCCTGGTTGCGTTTGCCCGGCTGTTGGGCCCATCCAGAGACGCAAATAGTGAGACTTAGAACGCCACAGAAAAAACGGCTAGAAAAAGTCACGGCAACCCTACCCCCTTATTACAAGGGCGTATCGAGGTTGCCGCACATAGTCAACGATCAGCTCGACTAACCTTAATCGCGTGGAATCGGTGCTCCTACCGGTGCATCGACTTCCGTATCGCCATCGTCAATCGAAGACCCGTCCTCGCGGACGCGATCCGTGAAATAGCAATACACGGGCTTCGTATCCGCACCGTAGCCTGGATCTACCCAGACCGAGCGCGCCACAAAACCAGGTTTCCCCGTAGGCGTCGCGAACTCCTTTAGATGCATGGCTAGCTTGCCCTGGCGGAACTTATAAGTGCTGCCCCAGGAAACATACGTCGTGGCCCGGTGCCGCACGGCGGGCGCAGCTTCCAGGACAACATGAGAAGTAATCTTCCCCTTGTCCAAGTAACCCTGCGCGATTTCCCGCATCTTGTCGTAGTTCATTTCGCTGTCATAGAGATTGAAGAGAGGGATCATCGTGAAGATGCCCCCCAGGACGTCGTCCTCTTCCCAGTTGAAAAAAATCGAGCTGGT
>JAIEOG010000288.1 GCA_019750655.1 bacterium | reverse complement strand
CAACGGCAAAACGCTGTGCGCCCTAGGCGACGCAGCCGCTGGGCCGGTGATGAGTTTCGTCACGAAGTTCCGCGCCGATTTTGAAGCGCTTATCCCCCAGGGGGCTTGAGTAGATTATGCCTAAATGCACGATTGACGGAAAATCCATCGAGTTTCAGCCAGGCACTAACCTGATTGAAGTCGCGCGTACCGCCGGGATCGACATTCCCTTCTACTGCTACCACCCCGCGATGAGCGTGGTCGCGCAGTGCCGCATGTGCGCCGTCGAAATCGAAGGCATGCCGAAGCTGCAGACAGCCTGCTCCACCGTCGCCACCGACGGCATGGTCGTCAAGACGACGAGTGACCGCGCGAAGAGCAACCAGAAATCCGTCATGGAATTCTTGCTCATCAACCACCCGCTCGACTGTTCGATTTGCGACAAGTCCGGTGAGTGTGACTTGCAGGATTTCTCGTACACGTACGGCAGCGATAAAATGCGCTACGAAGAGCAGCGCCGGACCTTTGTCGACGAAGACATGGGCCCGATGATCAAAAAGAACATGAACCGGTGCATCCACTGCACCCGCTGCATCCGCTTCGGCGCCGAAATCGTGAAAAAACCCGAAATCGTGGCCGTCCAGCGCGGAAACCACACGGAAATCGTCACGGTCGACAACAAACCGCTGACGACTGAGTACGCCGGGAACTACGCCGATATCTGCCCCACAGGCTCTCTCACGATCAAAGACTTCCGCTTTAAAAAGCGCGTTTGGTTCCTGAAGAAGACGGCCTCTGTCTGCGAAGGCTGCTCCACGGGCTGCAACATGGATCTTTCCGCAGAAAAGGGCACGCTCTACCGCTGCAACCCGCGGGAAAACATGGAAATCAACAAGTACTGGCTATGCGACGAAGGCCGGTTCAATTTCCATTATGTAAACGACCCGAAACGCACCGCCGTTCCGGTAGCCCGCAGCGCTGGCCAGATGCAGGAAGTCACGTGGGCAGCCGCTGTGCAAAAAGCGCAGTCCGTCGCTCAGGGTAAAAAGGCCCAGGTCCTCGTCGGTTCCGACCTCACACAGGAAGAAGCCCAAGCCATCGTCGCTTTCGGAAAAGCCTTGAATGCTCCGGTCAGCCACTTCGGCACTGCCGGCGTGAAAACCACGGCCGACGATACAGCGATTGATTCACTCCTGCGCCGCAAGAGCAAAACGAGCAACTTGCACGGCATGGAAAAGCTAGGCATCGCGCCTTTTGCCGGTGGTTCAGCCGATGTGACGTTTGTTTTCCGCGGCGGCCGTGCGCAACTGCCGGAACTCAAGGGCTCTGCGATTGGTGTGGGCGTTTTCTTCGCGGATGACCTCAAGGCATTCGACGTCGTTCTTCCGGGTTTAAGTTTTGCTGAGAAAGACGGCACGATCGTGAACTTCCAAGGCAAAGAGCAACGGCTTAAAGCGGCCATCCCGCCTGTCGGCATCTCTAAACCCTTGAAAGAGATTCTCACGCTCTGGGAAGGGGCCCGCGCATGATTTCCGACTGGTACGTTTGGATTAGCCTTCTCAAGGCGCTTATCCTCATCGGGCTGATTCTGCAGGTGGTTCCGGGCATGCTCTTTATTGAGCGCCGGGGTTCCGCTTGGATGCAGAACCGCCTGGGACCGAACCGTCTTGGGCCTTTTGGAATCTTCCAAGGCATCGCCGATGCCGTGAAGCTTATCTTCAAAGAAGATTTCATCCCGGAACACGTACACAAGCTTTTCTTCGGGCTTTCGCCGTTTGTTTCGATGCTGCCTTCGCTCATCACCTTTGCGGTGATCCCGTTCGCAGCGCCGATTCTGATCAACGGCGAAACACTGACCTTCCAGGTCGCAGACCTCGATGTCGGCATCCTGTTCACGCTCGCGATTGTGTCTTTGGGTGTTTACGGCGTGATGATGGGCGGCTGGGCTTCTAACAGCAAGTACGCCATGCTCGGCGCCCTGCGCAGCTCGAGCCAGCTGATTAGCTACGAACTCTCGATGGGGTTGGCCGTCGTTTCCATGCTGATGGTTTACTCGCACATCACCCTCACCCCCATGGTGGAGTTCCAAGGCCAAGCGCTGTTCACGATTGCGGGAATCACGGTTCCGAAGTGGGGCTTTCTGCTCCAGCCCGTAGCCTTCATCATCTTCTTCACTTGCACGTACGCAGAGACGAACCGCCTGCCTTTCGACTTGCCAGAAGGCGAATCGGAAATCATCGCGGGCTACCACTTGGAGTTCGGCTCCATGAAGTTCGCGTCGTACATGCTCGCGGAATACTCGAACATGCTCACCGCAGCTGGACTGACGGTGACTTTGTTCTTCGGCGGCTACCAGCTGCTCCCGGGTATGAGCTGGCTGCTGCACTCGCTGGGCTTGAGCGGCATGACTTATGAGTGGGTACGCGTGGCCTTCCAGGCCACTGCTTTCCTCATCAAAGTCGGCTTCTTCATGTGGACCTTTGTGTGGATCCGCTGGACGCTGCCCCGTTTTCGTTTTGACCAGGTGATGGACCTTGGCTGGAAGATCATGCTGCCGCTGGCACTGCTCAATGTCTTCGTCACGGCCCTACTCATCGCCGGAGGGGTGTACTAATGCGTGTTAAACAACAAAAGCCGCTGCTGCAGCGGTTTTATTGGGCCGAGATCCTGACGGGTCTTTGGATCACGATGAAAAAAGTGATCCTCCACCGCACGGTTACTTACGAATACCCCGAGAAACGCCGGCAATACTCCGAGCGCTTCCGCGGCCAGCATTACATCAAGAGCGTCCAGGGCGTCGAAAACTGCACGGCGTGCATGCTCTGCCCGACCGTTTGCCCCGCGCTTTGCATCCATATCGAAGCGGGTGAACGGAACAACAAAGAGAAATACCCCGCCAAGTTCGATATCGACATCTTGCGCTGCATTTTCTGCGGCATGTGCGAAGAGGCCTGCCCAGAAGACGCCATCAAACTAAGCAATATTTACGAAATGGCTACACCGACGCGCGATATCTACAACAAGCAGTTCCTCGATATCCAACGCGGCAAAGACAAAAAAGGCCACATCCCCAAGCTCAAAGGCAAAGGTGTTCAGCCCCAGCGTCCTGACTTCCCCGAAGCAGGCCTGAAAGAAGGCGCAGTAAATCCTTGGGCGGTCGGCGATACACGGCAGAGGGAAGTATAATGTCACCGGAAGCGATCTTCTTTTACCTCTTTGCCGTCATGGCCGTGGCGTTCTCGCTGGTGACGGTGTTGAAGCGCAATCCCGCTGTAGGCGCTTTTAGTCTCGTGCTGGTGTTCTTCTCGTTCGCAGGGATCTACGCCATTTTGGGCGCGCACCTCGTCGCGGCATTGCAGGTCGTGGTTTATGCCGGCGCCATCATGGTGCTTCTGATTTTCGTCATCATGTTGCTCAATGCCGATAGCCCTTCGCTCGACATGGACCGCACGCATTGGACGCTCCGGGCCCTGAGCCTTGCGGGCTGCGCGACCCTGTTCGCGTTCTTCGTGTGGGCCTTCCAGAATGGCTCACTCTTCCCTCAGCCCGGCCAATTCCCCCCGCAGCGCGTGGCGGAGCTGGGCGGCAGCACGAAGCTTATCTCTTATTTGATGTTCACGGAGTACCTCTACCCGTTTGAGGTTACCTCGGCGCTGATCCTAGCAGGCATCGTGGGAAGCGTGACTCTGGCCAAGCGCCAAAAAGTGAAACGAGGCAAGGCATGATACCCGTACCCGTTCCCGTCATTCTTTCTTTCTGTGCGGCGATCTTTTTCATTGGACTCGCGGGCGTCTTGATTCGCCGGAACATCTTGGTCGTGATCATGAGTATTGAACTCATGCTCAATGCCGTGAACCTGACTTTGGTCACCTTCTCCGCGGCTTTGGATCACCCCCATGGCCAGATGGCAGTGTTTTTCATCATTGTGGTCGCGGCGGTGGAATCTGCTGTGGGACTGGGACTGGTCATCGCGCTTTTCCGCACGATGCGCACGGTAGATACGGATCAAATCCAGCTGCTTAAGGGATAATGCGATGCTAGCTCTGATACCTCTGCTTCCCCTCATCGGGTTTTTGATTAATGGTTCATGGTATGCGCTGGGCCAAGCGCGCGGGGGAAAAGCTGTTCCAGCGACGGCCGCGGGCGGCATAGCCACCGCGACGATCGGTGCCTCCTTTGTCTGCGCTTTGATGCTCTTCTTGCAGCTCCTGGGCAGCGAAGAAGAAGCCCGCACCCTGGAAGTCACCCTCTTCCACTGGATTAGCGCTGGCGCCCTACAGATCCCCTTCACGCTCCGATTCGATCAGCTAAGCAGCCTTTTCTGCCTGGTAATCACAGGCGTCGGAAGCTTGATCCATATTTTCTCCATCGGCTACATGGGCCACGATGAGTCGCCCCAGAAGTTCTTTGCGTACCTAAATCTCTTCTGCGCGTTCATGCTGGTTTTGGTACTCGGCGGTTCGCTACCCGTGTTGTTCTTGGGTTGGGAAGGCGTAGGGCTTTGCAGCTACCTGCTCATTTCCTACTGGTACACGGACCCGGACAAAGCTTCGGCCGGCAAGAAAGCCTTCATCGTTAACCGCATCGGTGACTTGGGCTTCTTGCTCGGTATGTTCCTCATTTTCACGACCTTCGGTAGCCTGGATTTCACGGCGCTCAAACAGCTCGTGCTCACCATGCCCGTGAGTGGTGGGATTATGACCACCATCTGCTTGCTGCTCTTTGTGGGCTGCACGGGTAAGTCGGCGCAGATCCCGCTCTTCGTGTGGTTGCCAGACGCCATGGCAGGCCCGACGCCTGTTTCGGCTCTTATCCATGCCGCGACGATGGTGACCTCCGGGATCTACCTCGTATCGCGTTTGAGCTTTATGTTTGCGCTTTCGCCAGACGCCCTTTGCGTCGTCGCTACGATTGGCGCTGCCACAGCTCTCTTCGCTGCGACTATCGCCATCGCGCAAAACGATATTAAGAAAGTCCTCGCTTACTCCACCGTCTCGCAGCTGGGTTATATGTTTCTAGCTTGCGGCGTGGGCGCTTATGCGAGCGGCGTTTTCCACGTCATCACTCACGCTTTCTTCAAAGCGCTTCTCTTCATGGGCGCGGGTAGCGTGATCCATGGCATGCACGAAGAACAAGACATTCAGAAGATGGGTGGCCTGCGCCGCTTGATGCCGCAGACTTTTCTGGTTTTCGCCGTAGGCTGGTTGGCGATTGCCGGGATTCCGCCGCTTTCGGGTTTCGTCTCCAAAGACGAAATTCTCTGGATGGCTTTCGCCTCGGAGCACGGCTCTGTCGCTCTCTGGGTGGTCGGCGCCCTCACGGCCGCTTTGACGGCCTTTTACATGTCGCGCCTTTTCATCCTGACCTTCTTGGGTACGCCGCGCTTTAAAGTCGCTGAACCCCAAGACAAGGGCCACCACGATCACGGCCATGGACATGACCACGGACACGGGGATGCAGCGCACCACGGTGTCGCCGTGCACGAATCTCCGGCCGTCATGGTTCTACCGCTTGCGGTCTTGGCTGTTCTCAGCGCCGTCGCTGGAGCGATTGGTATCCCGCATATGAGCTGGCTCGAACACTGGCTCCACCCAGTGCTGGCCCACGCTCCGGCTTTGCGCCCCGAAGTGCACCACGAAACCGAATGGGTTCTCATGGGCGTCAGTGTCGGGATTGCGATCGTCGGTATCGCTCTCGCTTTTGTGATCTATGGCAATCTGAAGACGGCCGAGCGTTTCAAAACGCAGTGGGCGTCTCTGGCCAAAATTCTGAGCAATAAATGGTACGTCGATGAGTTTTACGACGCCTTGATCGTGAAGCCGCTCAATGCTCTGGCCACGATCTTGTGGAAGTTCTTCGATGTGAAAGTCATCGACCGAATCGTCCTGAGCCTAGGCGACGCGTCGAACCAATCGGGCGCTCTCGCCCGTTCGCTGCAGAATGGTTCCACCCAGCTTTACGCATTTTTGATGTTGGCCGGATTCTTATCCATCGTGGGGTACTCTTTGTATGGCATCTTCCACTAGTTGCTTATTAAGCTGGTTGGTTTTTCTCCCGCTCTTGTGGGCGTTAGTAGGCCTATGCATCCCTACGAACACCGCTTCCGGGCTGAAGCTGAGTAAGCTGTCCGCACTAATCGGCTCTCTCGTAACATTCGCGGTTTCGATCTGCGTGTACCAGCAATTCGACCCGGCTTCCGCGCAAGCGCAGCTGGCAGAGAACCACGCTTGGATCCCCTCGCTCGGAGTGGGCTACCGCCTCGGCATTGACGGCATCAGCCTCTGGCTCGTGCTGCTGACGACTTTCCTCACCCCGATCGTGATCCTGAGCTCCTGGGAATCCGTCGAAAAGAAGGTCAAAGCCTACTACGCGCTGATCTTAGCGCTTGAAACGGCGATGCTGGGCACGTTCCTGGCCATGGATGCTTTCCTTTTCTACACGTTCTGGGAAGCGATGCTGATCCCGATGTATTTCTTGGTCGGTATCTGGGGTGGCAAAGAGCGCATTTACGCTGCCATGAAGCTTTTCCTGTACACGATGGCAGGATCGCTCTTGATGCTGGTTGCGATTTTCTACCTCGCCTACCAGTACAAACTGCAAACGGGCTTAGGCTATTCGATGTACCTTCCGGATCTTTACATGGTGAAGATCCCGAGCGGGGGTTATCTCGCGCCGCAGTCCCTGCTCTTTTTAGCTTTCACGATCGCGTTTGCGATTAAAGTCCCGCTCTTCCCGCTGCACACCTGGTTGCCGGATGCCCACGTGCAGGCCCCTACGGCTGGCTCCGTGATTCTGGCCGGCGTGCTTTTGAAGATGGGTGGCTATGGTTTGATCCGCTTCGTGCTTCCACTCTTCCCCGATGCCGTGCGCTTGTACCAGACGCCGATGCTCGTCTTGGGAACGGTTGCGATTACCTACGGCGCGCTGATTGCTTGGGTGCAAACGGACGTGAAAAAGCTCGTCGCCTATTCGTCTGTGAGCCATATGGGCTATGTCGTCTTGGGCATCTTCGCCTTGAACCCTACGGGCATGACGGGCGCGGTTTACCAGATGCTCTGCCACGGGATTTCGACAAGCGGCTTGTTCTTGCTCGTCGGCATGATCTACGACCGCCGCCACACACGTGAGATGTCGGACTTCGGCGGCATCAGCAAAGTGATGCCTTTGTTTGCCATCGCTTTCATGATCATCTTGCTCTCCTCAGCAGCATTGCCGGGCACCAACGGCTTCATCGGTGAGTTCATGATCCTCTTGGGCCTTTGGCAGACCTCTCAGGTGTTAGCCGCATTCGCCGCTTTAGGCGTGATCTTGGGCGCCGTTTACCTGCTCTTCATGTTCCAAAAAGTCATGCTGGGACCCGTGACGGGCGACGAGAACAAGCGGTTGAAGGACTTAAGCCTGCGTGAAGTCGCCGTGCTCGTGCCGCTGCTCATTGCTGTTTTCTGGATGGGGTTCAACCCGGGCTTCTGGTTCAAAAAGATGCAGACGTCCATTGATGCCTCGTTGGTCCCTTATTCCCAATCCGCTGTTGCTAGCTCCAACGCCGAGAAAGTAGGAACGCCGTGGAACCCATAACTTTGACGCCGCCTCCGGCCTTTGGCCTGACTGCTCAGCAGCTGGCCTGGCTAACGCCGTATTTCTTTGTGCTCGGCGGCAGCTGCCTGGCGCTCTTGCTCAGCGTTTATGAAGCAACCAAGCCTTCGATTTCTGTGCCGGCGACGATCATCCTCGCCTTCTTGGGTGGGATCGCCACCACTCTACCGCTCATCGAACAGCCGCCCACACTGCTCTTCGGCGGAATGCTCATTGCCGATGGATTCACGGCTTACGCGAATATTCTTTTTCTCATATCCGCCGCAGCGGTCACTTTCTTCTCGCGCCGCTACTTGCTGAACCAAGACCTCGAGCATACGGAGTTTTACACCCTCATCGCGCTATCCGCGCTCGGCATGATGATCATGGCCGCATCGACTGATCTCGTGATGATCTTCTTGGGCCTCGAGCTCATGTCGATCTCGGTCTACGTGCTCGTCGGTTTCCGCCGCAACGATCGCCGCTCGAACGAAGCCGGTATTAAGTATTACATCCTGGGCTCCGCAGCTTCGGCTGTGATGCTGTATGGCGCAGCTCTATTCTTCGGCGCCACGGGCACGACGAACGTCCAAGTCGGCGCTATCCGCGCTATCCAGATGGGCATGGGCCAGAACGCGCTGCTCATTGCGGGTTTGCTCTGTATCTTGATTGGGTTTCTCTTCAAAATCGCGAGCGTTCCATTCCATATGTGGATGCCCGACGTTTACGAAGGCGCTCCCGCTCCGGTGACGGGCTTTATGACAACGGGCCTGAAAGCCGCGGTGTTTATCACTTTGCTACGCGTTTTCTCGTCGATGGTGTCGGTCCCGGCGCTCTCCCCGCAGGCAATGGAAGCGTTCCAGAATGTGCTCTGGGTAAGTGCCGCGCTCACGATGTTCCTAGGCAACGTAGCCGCGCTCCAGCAGACGAATATCAAACGCATGCTGGCGTATTCCTCGATCGCGCACTCGGGCTATCTTTTGGTCGGTCTTTTAGCGGGTCCCCAGAGCCACGACGGCTTTAGCGCCGTGCTGTTTTACGTAGTGATCTACACGATCATGAACCTCGGCGCCTTCGCAGTCGTCTCGGCCATCGCCCAAAAAGGCGATACGGGCTTGGAGCTCAACGATCTCTCGGGTCTCTCGGCGAAACACCCGGGTCTGGCGTTCTTGCTGGCAGTGTTCCTCTTCTCGATGGCTGGCATCCCGCCCACGGCAGGCTTTACGGCGAAGTACTACTTGTTCTACTCCGCGATCCAAGCGGGCCAAGTGTGGTTGGTCGTTTTGGCAGTGCTCTGCAGTGCCATCGGCGCATACTACTATCTGCGCGTGATTGTGCAGCTGTATATGCGGGAAGCGATTGCGGGTTCGCCATTGCAGAACTGGAAACCGTCTCGCGCTGCCGTCACTACGGCACTAGCAGCGGTTATCTTGGTGCTTCAGCTGGGCATTTACCCAGCCCCTGCACTGAAGATGCTGCGCTTAGGCCCTGCAGAAGCGCCAGCGGGCGGCGCGCCTGCCGAAGCTCCAGGGCACTAAGTTACGGTTTCTGCTGCAAAGCTTGGGTGATATCTGCATTCGCTGGAATGCGCAGGGCAGAATCGATGGCCATATTCAACGCAGTCGCATCCCCAAGGATCGAACGAACAATCCCTTGAGCTTCTGCAAGCCCCTTCTGATCGGGACGCAGGCAAACAAGCACTAGGCCTTTAGTAACGTCCGACTTCATAAGCCCTCTGCCGCGGCGTAGCGAGTTAATCGCATCTACGTAAAAGACTTCCGCCTTTTTCAACGGCTCTACCAGCCGTTTTAGCAGCACTTGCTGCGAAGGGTGCCCTTTAGCCATCCGCTCACGCAACGCACCCATTTTTCCGAGGTGCAGAAGGCCTTTGAGAGCAGTGAAGAGTGCCGGGATATTCACATCGTACCGCGTAGCGCCCACGACAAGCTTTGCGGTGTAGCTGGCGGGTGCTTCCGAATAGAACTCCACACCGTTGCCAGCGAAGACCGTTTGCCGCCCAACGAAACTCACTTTTTCCGCGAACGCATTGTAAGCCGCCAAGTTGATCGCGGCGTCTCCCGCTTTGCCCAGTACTAAGACATCGTCGCCAAGGCTGATGGGGTACGCACCAGCATTCACAAATTCTGCAACGGCGTGCGCTTGAGCCGAATTGCGAATGGGGAATTCAAAATGCCCGTCTTGCAAAGTCCGCACGCGGCGGATGGTCTGCTGGAGAAGCTCTTTGCCGACTTTGAAGCGAACGGAAACCGCTGCCTGCGCCTCGATCACTACTGCCTCAGGCTTATCCAAACCGAGACCCGGGCCCTCATGCACGCCCGCCAAAGCGCTCACACTGATAACGAATGTTAGTAACAGCTTTTTCATAGATTCTCCAAGAGCGGGGCAAAGATCTCCATCACTTTGCTGATATCCTTATTCAACGGAATACTCAGAGCGCTATCGACCGCTTCCCGTACTTCATCCAGGGGCGCGTCTAACAGCTTTTCCGAAAGAACCAGAGCAATGTCGAGAGGGTCGCCCTTAGGGACTAAGCCAACAATCACGAAGGCTTTAGCAGCCGCACTCTTTACCGGGCCTTTTCCCCGGCGTGCAGCGCTCACAATTTCTTGGTACGTGGGCTCAGTCTTTTTCAACGCTTCCACAAGCCCCTTCATGAGAACCTGCTGAGAGGCGTGCGCCGTATTGATGCGCTGTCTGAGTGCTCCCATGTTATCCAGAGCCAGAAGAAGACGGATGTTCTGCAGAAGCGTCCACAGGGGAGCCCGTTCTGTTTCTCCGCCGTGCACGATCTCAATGAACGGATCGCCCGGCGAGGGGACGTAAACCTTAAGATCTCTGGTGTCGAGAATCATCTGCTTGCCGACAAACCGCATTTTATCGACGAAAGCTGCCAATACCGGCTCACTCTTCTCGATGTTCCCTTCATGACCTAAAGTGAGCTGTTCGCCTCTCACATGCATCGGAAACGAACGGTTGTCGTTGATAAAGTCGGCGATGGCCTTGGCTTCTTCCGCAGAACGAATGGGGAATTCTAGATGGCCATCAGCGACGGCGCGGACTTTACGAACCGTGGAATTCACCACGATTTTTCCCAGCTCAGAACCGATCCGGACAGCCGTTTCGTGCTGAACCACAATCGCGGGTTCGCCCTCGACCACGAAAGCATTCGGGAGCGCTTCAGGGGCCTCTTTACCGGGGCCGCCATGGCTGCCCGCCATAGCAACAGAGACGCTCAATAAACTAGCCAAGAGAAACTGCTTCACCACAGGGACCTCCGAGAAGCGCGCGTTATAGCAGACTTTCGAGGGGAGGATGGATGCCAAAGTACGGCATACGGCAGCCTCTGCTAGCCCGGATCTTGACCCTCTCATCCGTGGGGTGTTACGCAGCTCCCTCTGAGGTTGCATGCGCACGTTTTTCCTAGCTCTTTTGATCTCCGCTCCCCCGCTTTTCGCGACCGTCTGCCCGCCTAGAGTGGCAGCGGAGCCCCATGTACGGAAACTGAGAAAATGGGCAGGCCAGGCAAAGCCCCTTGGCACCCCGGTGGCTCAGCACCGCCAGGACCTCCCAGTCTTAATCATCGGCGCAGGGCCCGCAGGCCTGGCTATGATGCGCGAACTGCAAGATGCGGGCATTCCTTGGGAAGCGGTCGAGCGTTGGATCGAGGTGGGAGGTGTTTGGGCTGCAGACAATCCAGAGAGCCCCGCTTATCCAGGACTCCGCTCCAACTCCTCGTATGGAACTACCCACCTGGGAGATCCTCTGCCCGACGAGTACCCGGACTTTCCCTCGGCGCCACAGCTGCATGCCTACCTAAAAGACTTTGCCGTACGCCATGGGCTAAGGCGCGGAATCGAGTTCAACCACTCTGTGGAATCCCTCGAAAAGCAGTCCGATGGCAGCTGGTGCGCGACTCTGCGCCCTGGCCGGGCCCTTCACCGAATCCACAAATGCTACCGCGCCGTCGTTGTCGCTTCCGGCTCCAATAGCCGCAGTTCCGCGATGTTCCCCGCTGCGCTCTTCGCAAAAGCCCAAGCGGCAAAGCTTTCTCCCATCCATGGCTCTTACTACCGGGGTCCCGAACCCTATGCTGGCAAACGCGTGCTCGTTGTCGGAAGCGGGAACACAGGTGGCGATATTGCGACAGAAGTCAGCCGAGTGGCGAAGCAAACACTTTTCTCTGCCCGGACGACACCTTGGTTAGTTCCCGAGTACATTTTCCGCAATACGCGGTGGGAAGAGCCTGCGGACCTTTTTGCTCAGCGCAGAGTTCCCGACTTCTTTTACTCGTTGGAGATGCTGGCTTTCCGTGCCATCCAGAAATTCGCCGTGGGCCACCCCACCCGCGACTTAGGGCTGCCCGCGCCCATCGAACACGATATTCTCGATAGATTGCCGACGGTCGATCGAGGTCTCGCCGAAGCGCTGCTGGAAGGCCGCGTTCTGCCTCGCAGGGGATTAGTTGATTTTTACGGGCGCCGTCCCGTGTTCCACCGAGGCAACCGCGAAGAACCGATCGATGCGGTGATTTTTGCGACGGGCTACCACCATGGCAACTTCCCCTTCTTGCCCCAAGAACTAAAGGAAGGCGCGAAGGAGCCGGCTCTCTGGGTCTTTGATCGCAAAGAAGAAGACCTGCTCTACCTTTATGAGGTCGGAGTGGCGCAAGGGGTCTGGCCGATTTTCGTAGACCAAGCAAAAGCGGCTACGGCCTACCTAAAAGCGCAGACGGCCGGCACCGCGAACTACGAGCTTTTTCGGGAAGCTAGAACCCAAACCAACCCGGACTTCAAAGGCCGGCGCTTCCGCTTAGCCGAGCCACGTTTCTTGGATGCGCGCCGCTATTCGGACTACCTCCATGGCTTTCGATTCTGGATCCAGGAATGAAAGCGTGGCATAAGCCCCGGATGAGAACTTTCGCTCTGCTCTGTCTCTGGACTTCGGCCGCGCTCGCTATCCCCACCCCCACCGCTTGGGAACCCACGGGCGCCAAGGACGGTATTGCGCTCTTCAAAAAAGAAGTCGCCGGCAGCGCCATCATTGCATTGCGAGGGCAGGGACGCGTCGAGGCGCCTCTCTGGAAGGTAGCTTCCATCTTGCTCGATACCAAGCGCGCCCCCGAATGGGTCGATAGCATGGGCGAATCCCGCGTCTTGCGCCGGATCAGTCTCGACTCCTATATCGAGTACAACCTGATCAAAACACCGGTCATTCTGCAGGATCGCGATTTTGTTTCTCACGTAAAAATCGACGTCGATCCGGCCGGCAAGAGCTTCGCTCTGATCTACAGCCCCGCCGACGATAAATTGAACACTTGGAACCACACACGCGGCGAAATCCGCTCCGGCCGGTTCGAATTAAGTGCAACGGCCGACGGCGCAACCTACGTCGATGCCGAAGTGCACTGCGACCCGATGGGCAGTGTGCCGAAGTGGGTGGTGAATCTCTTCCAAGAAGACTGGCCGCAGCTCACCTTCACAGGCCTGCGCGCACAGGCAGCCAAAGCGGATATTAGAACTCCCGACAATTTCCGGGATGTTCTTGCCCCACTACTCCCGCGCTAAGCTAATCCAGTAGTAGTTTGTATCTCTTTGCCATTTCTCAACGTAAGCGGTTTTAGCAAGTGAACCGCCGTTGGCTAGAATCGTTTTATTAGAAGCCGTATTGTCCGGAGCACAGGTCAACAAAAGCTTCTCTATTTCTCTCGCTTTGGTTGTTTGCAACAACTGCCGAAGCATCTCTTTTGCTATCCCACGCTTTCTACAACTAGGGCGAACCTCGTACCCGATATGGCCACCGAATTCTTTTAGGCTCTCATTGAGATGGTGGCGAAGAGCTATTCTTCCAACAACCCGCTCTCCCTCACAGGCCCAATAGCTCGTTTCTGCAACAAGGCCTGGCTCTGGGTGCGTCTCCGCGCCGAGTAAGCGCAGCACAAAGGCAGGTGTGGGCTCACCGGGCTTAGGGATCATCCCTTCCCAGATTTTTTCGCCCTGCTGCCGCATTTCCTCCATGAACTCGAAGTACGACGTGGCTAGGTTCTCTCGCGGGCGTTGGAGTGTAATCATAGATTTTCGGGGCGGCCGGATTTGAACCGGCGACCCTCTGCTCCCAAAGCAGATGCGCTAGCCGCTGCGCTACGCCCCGTTTTTTGAAGAAAATCAGCCTACCTCAACTCGGTCGGTGGGGCAAAGGCTGCGTTTAACGGCTAACTGGACCATTTCCTCCCAAAATGTTACTTCGTCCCCCCATGCGCCACCTCTTCGTTCTCTTGGCTCTCATGCTTTCCGGCGCCTATGGCGCAGACGAGGCGCTGGATCTCGACAAAAAACACCCTCTCCAAATCGTAGCAGCCACCGCCCCGGAAGCCGCAGTCATCGCCCGCCGGGCTGGAACCATCTTGGTCGGGAACTTCAACCACAAGGGCAAGACTTACCTCGCCGAGGTCCCGATTGAGAGTCTCCAGCGCTCTTTCCTCGTCATTTCGGATTTTGCGAGAGGCCGCTGGACGCGCATAGCACATGCGGGGGTGTTCTTTGAAACACCCCTGAACCTGCCCGTCCGGCTCTATTCACTTGATAACCCCAGCCCCGTACAGGAGCTGCCAGGGTTTATGTACTCGCTTTATTTTGCCGCACCGGAGGGGGTGGAATATGACCCTCGAGAGGGCATGAAGGATGGCGCCTACCAAAGCACGCACACTTTAAAGTCCCCCCGAGAACTCGCGCTTTATGCACGCGCTTGCGACGCACTTCTCAAAAAGGCTGCCGAGGGAGCGGGCAAATCGACCAAAGACATCAAGCCATCTACCCTTCTTTATGAGATTGATTTCAACCCAAACGAAAACGGAAACTTCGCGCGGGTCTTGATCGAAAAGGGAAGTGCCGCGGGAACTTCGCAGCCGTACAACACCCTCTGCAAAAACTGCAGCCACCCCATTTTTGCAGCGCTCGAGCAGGTGCGGCCGCCGAGCCTTTTGCGAAAATGCCCCCTCCTCCTCACCCAGCTGGTTAAGGCCACTCCCGCACGATCGCCTATCTTACTTTTCACCCGAGGGCTTTTACGCCGGAAACTCGCCTTCGAGGATCACCCGCTTTTCCAGCGAGCGAAATAGCCCCAAAAGCCTCAGCTCGTTTGCAAGCCTCGAGAAACAGTTTGTTTCTTTCCCGTGGAAATTCTATCGGCGGCTGCCTATACCGTCTGCATGTCCGAGAAAGTACTAAGAGAGCTGCTGGTAAACGATTTTCAGAACCGCAGGCTTCGGCGAGGGGCGTTTTCTTTGAGGGCTTACGCGCGTTTTCTCGGGATAAATCCCACCACTCTGTCTTTGTTTCTACGCGGTGAACGAAGCCTCAAAACCGTGAGTTTTGAAAAGATCGCGCGCAGGTTGGAAGTGAATGCGCCTAGCCCCCAGGAAGATTCTGCTTTTTCCACTTTGGATCTGGAAAAAGCCCGCATTCTCTATGACTGGCATTTTTTTGCCATTCTTTCGCTTTCCGAAACACGGGGGTTCATCGGCAAGCTCCGCTGGATTTCTAAACGCCTTGGGATCTCTCCAGAGGCCACGCGCACAGCCTTAGAGCTTCTGGAGAAGCATGGGTTCTTGCGTGCGAGAAATGGCGTCTACGAGGCGGTTGCAACCCAGCTGCGCGTTTCGGATTCGGTACCCCCGTTTTTCAACCGCAATGGGCACCACCAGTCCCTCGCTCTTGCTGCGCAGTCTCTGGATCAAGATGCGGCGCATGTACGGGACTTTTCCTCGATGACCATCGCCATCGATCCCGAAGAACTCCCCTATGCGGCCCAAGAGATTAAGAAGTTTCGGCGCAGGCTTTCCCGTCGCTTGGAACGTAAGAACCAACGCGAAGTCTACCAGCTCGCAATCCAGCTTTTCCCTCTTTCTAGGAGTCAGCCATGAGGGCCTTTCAGATCTCTATCACCTGGGCGTTTCTCAGCTGCTTGTCCGCCGTGGCCGGCCATGAACGGGGCAATAGCGGTGGCATTCTCTGCGAAGAAGGCGGCACCGAAACGTTTGAGCTCTTCGACCTATGGGAAGCTCGGGAGCTGCGTAAAGAAACCTTGATTGGCATGGGCAACCTCTCGATCGAGGCCATGGCACGAAAAACTTTGAGAGAACTGCGCGGCACCACTGGCGAGTTTCGCCTCGAAGCTGCCGACTGGCTTGAGGAGGCGATTAAGTTCTGGGGACGTGAAAAGTCTTTCCTCACGGGGAACACGGCTATTGCGCCACCACAAGATGCGATGAACGAATTCACGGGGCGAAACTGCAAGCCTCTAGTGGGCATTGCCCTCTGGCAAGACCGAACAAACTCCGTCTTCTTTGATCCGCATTGGATTGCACGCCTCACCCCTTTGCACCGGGCCGCTGTCTTAGTGCACGAGGCGGTCTATAAAACGCTTCGCAACTCCTACCGAGTGGTCGATTCATCGCTCGCCCGCTTTATCACGGGCTGTGCTTTTTCCACGAAAGCTTGCGAAGAGCTCTTTCCCTCAACGGGCATCGCCGCTCAAGATCGCCTGCGTTGCGAACCCACGAACTGGGCGCCGCACGATGATGCCGTGCAACTGTTTTACCTTTTTGTTCCGGGAAAAGGGGAAGGCGCTTGGGCGCCCAAGGAGATTTCTCTTGGGGAAACTTTCTGGACGCAGCAAACTTGGCGCGTGCAGGTTCTGCGAGCTTTTGGAAAGCCGGTGCCCAGCCAAACTTGGGCAGACTTTGATTTCGAGCGGCCCCCTACCCTTTTAGATCAGGGCCAGAAGCCGCTCAAATCCCCCTTATTGGCTTCGTCTTCCTCGGATCCTTTTCGGAACTTTACGGTCGATCTCGCTCTGGCTCCTCAGATTTCCGCAGGAAGCCTGTGGCTGAATGGCGAGGCTTATTCCTGCAAAATCGAAAAAGCGCCATGAAGATTACTGGGCGGTGCCGTCGCTATTTAGGTGCAAAATGCATTGCCAGCCTGGGACTTGGTTTCTCACGGTCTTTTGGCATTCGACATTTTGCGCACGCTTCCACCCAAACTGGTCGGGAATCACGTCGGTAAGTCTCGAGTAAAGCAGACTGGCTGCTTTATCGAAAACCACCAACGTCGTCACATCGCCCCCTATCGTTCCATAGACCAATACCTCACCGCCCGCATGCTCTTGGTTTGCTGGCTTATCTGTCGCCGATAACTGGCCGCTGAGTAAAACGAGAACTGTTAATAGGATTTTCATAACCCCTCCCTTTCAGTGCCAGTATAGGTAGGCGAAGCGCGGCTTCAAGAGTGGCCGGCTGAAAACTGGTTCGGGCTGCAGGGAAACAACTCGGACTATTTTTAGACCAATAAACAAACTAATTTGTTTATTTGACAAATACAGTACTTCCCACGACCGTCGCGATCTGGAGGAACTATGAAACCATTTTGGACACTAGGCGCGTTAATCACTCTTCTCTCGGCAAATGGCTGGGCACTCGAGTACAGCTGCAAGGCTGAAATCAGTTTCGAAGACCTCTCCCCGTCCCTCACTCTGGACAAGGGAACGATGGTTATCTCCACCGCAACAAAGCCTTCCTCAATGGCTCTTTCTCTCGACCAAGGGACATACCAGGGGGAGATCGAATGCGGGATTTCCGACCTGGGCACTGGGGCTCAACTAGATTGCCAGGCGAAAGAAGCCGGAAAGAAAGCCTTAGGAAGCTTGATCCTCACAGGCACAAAGGAACAACTCCCTAAAGTCGTTCAGTTCAGCGTCCCCCGATCCGATAGCCCCAAGACCGGCGTGCGGGCGAATTCGTATATGGAATGCGTGCGGGTGAATTAGCCGCCGGTTAATAGGCGTGTGAGCCCAATCAAGGACTGGACGCAGCTCTTTTGGTAACCGGTGTCGGTTGCAAAGGGCTGATCTTCCCAGATGGCGTCTGCCGATTTGGAGATTTTCTCGATAAGGGCTTCAGCCCGCGTGCCCTCGGCCTTGAGATAGGCCAATGTTTCTTCGGCGGCTTGCGCCAGCGAATCCGGGCGAAACTCTTTGGCGAAAGGCGAAATGCCCTCGATTTCAGCGGCGCGCAACAACACTCGGTTGACCTCACCGCGCTCCTCCGGAGCGTCTAAGAGATCATCGCGGGCCTGGAAAAGACGTCCGAGGATGCGGCCTAGTTCTTCCAGGTCTGCCCCCACCTCGGGATGCAAGCCATACTCCCGGGCCGGGGCGCTAAGCGACCAGATAAAAAGCACGCCTGTTTTTGCATCGGCGATCTGGTTCCAATCTTCGAGTGTACAGCTGCCGCGCTTTAAGATCGCACTCTGGAGTACTTCCCCACGAGTCATTTCCTTGATCGACTCCAGCATGGTCAGCACGTGGGATTTTTCCTCTAGCTCCGCAGCCATCCGAATGGCTTCCGCCAAAAGATAGTTCCCATTAAGAACAGCACTCTTCACGGACGTCATCGCCCACAAAGAAGGCTTGCCTCTTCTATCCGCCGAAACATCTAAAACATCGTCGTGCAGCAACGAGGCCGTGTGCACGAATTCCACTACACACGCCAGAGGACGCACGGAATGCGGCTTCCCCCCGAGCGTTCCGGCGGAAAGAAAGCACAACAGAGGCCGGACTCTTTTGCCCTCGCGCAATGCCACACGGTTTAAGAGCTGCGTAATCTGGCGAGGGAAACGCTGATCCGCGGGAAGCTGAAAATTTCTATCGGTGAGAAAACGGTTCAGAAGATCGGGCTTCGGCAATACGGGCCCAGCCGCAAAGGCGCCCCCCAGAACCCAGGTTTTCAGAATTAGCAGGAACAAACTCGCACCCACATCCGCAGAAAAACCAAGCTTGATACCCTACTCGGACCGCTCCTGCCACCCCGAACCAAGACTTAACCAGACTCGTCTGGTAGTTTTTCGGGTTAATCAGAATCGCAGCACGCCCTGGCTAGGCTACTCGTGCTAGGAAAAAAATAGGGTTAAGCAATGCGGCAAATAGCACTTGAGGCCGGCGCTATCGTGGCTGGCCGGTTTCTGCTGGAAAAGCTTCTTCGATCCGGGCAAGGGGTATCGACATTCCTGGGCCGTGACCTCACGGACCAATCACCCATTATTATCAAGATTTCCGGCGAAGCGCCTTTTCTCAAAAACCTAGGCACATTAGAAGCGCAGGCCAGCATTCTAAACAGCTTGCCGCGGAGTTATTTCAGCTCGGTACGCGCCGTAGGGCGCGAGGGCGGTGTGGTTCACCTCGTCGTGGATTACTTAGAGGGAGAGCCCCTGTCAGAAGTGCTTGCCCGGCGCCGCCTGGATTCCAATGAAGTCATCGAGCTGGGCCGCAACATCGCCCGCTTGCTGGGGATGCTCCATGGCCGCTCCATCTGGCACCGAGACATCAAGCCCAGCAATATCCTAATCAGCAAAGACCACCCGCCGCGGCACCACCTTATCGATTTTGGGCTAGCGCGCACCGCCGTCCTATCTGACCGCCTAGAAGATCAGCCCGTAGGCGCCGCGACTTATATTTCTCCCGAGCAAGCGGGCCTTATCGACGGAGGCACCGATGCGCGATCGGATCTTTATTCCCTTGGGGTGGTGCTTTATGAGTGCGTCGCTGGCGAACCGCCCTTCACCGGGAGCTCCCTAGGCGAGATCTTACGCCAGCACTTGACCGCGCCAATGCCTGAACCCAACGACAGCCATGGCCTTGTGCCCACAGCGCTCCTGGACATTCTCCGGCGCCTGCTCGCGAAAGATCCTCGTGACCGCTACCAAACCGCAGCTGGGCTGAAATGGGATTTAGATCAACTCCACCGCCGACTATCGGCGGGCGCGCAAAATCCCGACCTCGTCATCGGCACGGGCGATCAACGCCAACAGATTACGGAACCTTCCTTCATTGGACGTGAGAGCGAAATGCGATCGCTCTTGCAGCTAGTCGATCAATCACGCTTCGGCCAGACAAGCTTGGTCTTGCTAGAAGCGCTCTCCGGGGGCGGCAAGAGCCGTTTTCTCGACGAAGCAGCACACCGCCTGCAAAACCAAGTCTATATTTTGCGCGGCCAAGGCGTAAACCAAACGGGGGCTCGCTCGCTCCAGATTCTCCAAGGGGTTATCCGCGACGCACTGGCAGTGCAGCGCCAAGATTCCCATGTGGCCGCGCGCTTGCGGAAAGTATTTTCCGATCATGGTGAATCGCTCACTTCCCTCTTTCCTGAATACCGGAACGCGTTCTTCTTCCAAGGCCGGGAGGCACCTGCGGAGTTCGGAGAAATCCGTGTTCTCGAAGCTCTTTGCGAAGTCTTCCAAGTTTTAGGTTCGGCGACGAAGCCTACGGTCATTTATCTAGACGACTGCCAGTGGGCTGATGAACTGTTTTTCAAATTCATCGATCATTGGAACCAACGGCGCATGGAACGCCGCAACCAGTTCTGCACCTTGGTCCTCAGTTTCCGTTCCGAAGAAGTCTCGGTGGCAGGCCAGCTGCGCAAGCAAAACGCAAACCTCCACTTAAAACTTCCGCCTCTAGATGTCGGGCAGCTCCATAGCCTCATGGAATCCATGGCAGGCCCGGTACCAGAGCAAGCCAAAGAGGCTGTGCTGCACCTTTCTGGGGGCAGCCCCTTCATGGCTACGGCCGTTTTGCGAGGCATGGCCGAATGTGGGGCCATCCGCTCCGAGAACGGCCACTGGCGCGCCGACACTTTCCTGCTCGGGGATGTGCAATCGTCGATGGAAGCCGCTGCTTTTCTCGTGCGCCGCATGGAATTGCTCCCCCCTCAAGCCTTGGACCTCCTGACAGCAGGTGCCATCCTGGGAAAAAACTTCCAAATCGAGCGCGCCGCAGCTCTGGGCGGCTTATCGCACCACGAAAGCTTGTCCGCTCTGTCCCTTGCGAAGAACCGCGGGCTGGTTTGGGACACCGACGACAAGTCCCAAGAGTGCCGCTTCGTGCACGATAAACTGCGCGAAGCACTCCTCGAGCGCCTGCCCCCTGCCCGCCGACAGGAACTGCACCGGCTGGCCGCTCTCCGATTAGAAGAAGAAGATCCCGACTTGGTTTTTGAGTTGGCATTTCACTTTGACGCCGCTGGAGACGTGTCGCGCGCCCTTCCCTACGCACTGGAAGCCGCCGAACGCGCCAAGAAACAGTACGGTCTATGGATCGCAGAAGAGCATTACCGCATCGCTCTTCGCGGCGCGGGAGATTCCGATCGCCACACTCTATTGCGTCTCCACCGAGGACTCGCCGAAGTTTTGATGCTTCGGGGAAACTACCAACAAGTCGATTCGGCTCTGCAGTCTGCTCAAACCTATGCGCAGACCGATACCGAAAAAGCCGCTGTTGAAACAGCGCGCGGAGAACTCGCCTTTAAGACGGGCGATATGGATCTCGCTGCGAAGCGCTTATGCGAAGCCCTACGCCTCTTAGGGCGCCCTGCCCCTCGTTCGCATTTTTCTCTGGTCCTCGAACTTCTAGGCGCCGTCGCACTCCAAGCGCTGCACACGATCTTTCCCGGCCTGTTGAATCGACGCCGCTTAGAGGGCGAACTGGGCGCCCAAGCCTCTCTGGCGATGGTGATCTACAGCCGGCTGGCTTATGTCTATTGGTTCAAGCAGGGAAAAGTCTTTTGCGCCTGGGCACATCTGCGCAATCTGAACCTTGCTGAAACGTACCCGCCGAGCGCTCAGCTGGCACAGGCCTATTCAGAACACGGCCCCGTGATGACCATGTTGCCGTGGTTTAGCCGTGGGATCCAATATGCGCGCAAATCTTACGATATGCGCACTGCCTCCAATGACCGTTGGGGCCAGGGGCAATCATTGCATTTCTTGGGAGTCGCTCAGTACGGCGATTCTCGTTATGTCGAAGCATTCGATAATCTCGAAAAAGCCACAGAGCTCCTCGATCGCACCGGCGATCGCTGGGAACGCAACACCGCACGCTGGCATGCCGCTTACTGTTTGTACCGCCTTGGAAACTTAAAAGAAGCTGAGAGGGTCGCCAGGGAAACGCACCGCGAAGCCACAGCGCTCGGCGACTACTCCTCAGCCGGAATCTGCTTGAGTGTTTGGGCCAAGGCGGCTCAAGGCATCATCCCCTCGCGAGCTCATTGCAAAAGAGCGCACCCGAGAATTGGGGGACATCCACACCCAAGCAGAAATTGGCCAAGCCGAAGGCCTGCGGCTCTTGGCCGCTGGCGAACCCGAACAAGCTCTCGGAGTTTTGAAGGGCGCCTGGGACAAAGTCTGCAGAGCCGGTCTGCGGCAAGAGTATGTCGCTCCCCTTCTGCCTTGGATGGCAACAGCCCGCCGGCAGATTCTTGAGAAACTCGGTCCCTATAGCCACCAACGCCCACTTCTATTGAAACAAGCTTTGCGCCAGGCCAAAGCAGCCCTGCGGATTTCTCGCTGGTACCGCAACAATCTCCCGCATTCACTGCGCGAGTATGCTTACCTGCAGTGGATGCGCGGCAACCAGAAAGCCGCTCTGCGGGCAATCCGCAAGAGCAGCCACACCGCACTGAAACAAGGAGCGCTTTTCGAAAAGGCCCAAAGCGACCAGGCCTTTGCGCTGTTTCAAAAAGAGCGGCACACCCCCGGAGGAGACGCTCTCGCAGCACAGGCCCAAATCGCTCTAGAGCAATTCCTCCCAGCGCGCGCGACCCAGACGACCGAAGCGGAGACGCTTTCGCTCTTGGATCGATTTGACGCGCTAATCCGTCTCGGCCGCACCATTCTCGGTGCGCGCGACAGCGCGACGGTGTTTGAGAATATCCACCGCGTGGCGGTTCAGCTCCTGCGCTGCGAGCGCTGCGTGGTCCTGGCGGTGGAAAACCCAGAAAATCAAAAGGAGCGCCGCCTAACGCCCGTGTTTGGAGACACGAGCATGGCTTACAGCCTCACCCTTGCGTGGGAGTCCATTTCTCTGGGCAAAACCGTTATTGCCGATGAGACACAAGGCAACCCCAATGCAAGCATGTCGCTCGCGAATGTCCGTTCCGCACTATGCACGCCTATTCTTGCCGAAGGGGAAGCGACGGCCTGCCTCTACATCGCGCATTCCAAAGCGGGGCGCGTGTTCCGCAAGGAAGAAGAACGCCTCAGCTCTTTCATCTGCGCACTCGCAGGAGCGGCTTTAGAAAGCTCTCGGTCCATCGAGTCGATCAATCGAGTGAACAGCTCTCTTGAGGTCGAAATCGCCGAACGCGCAAAAGCCGTCCGGGAACTCGCCGCAGCCAAAGAGATATCCGATAGTGCCAATCGTTCGAAGACCGAGTTCCTGGCGAATATGAGCCATGAGCTACGCACCCCCTTGGGAGCGATCTTAGGGTTTACCGAACTTTTGATGGAAGACGATCTTTCTAGTGAGGACCGCACAAGCTTCTTGGAGACCGTCCACAGAAATGGGCAGCACCTTCTCGGATTGCTCAATGGGCTACTAGATCTCTCCAAGATTGAATCGGGAAAAATCGAAATTGAAAGAATGCCACTGCACCTGGATTCCGAGCTCAAAGGCGTCGTGAAGGCTTTAGAGCCCCAGCTGTTAGATAAAGGGATCGCCCCGGAACTCAAGATCGCCCCTTCGCTTCCGCCCTTTATCACCACAGATCCGGTGCGCTTTAAGCAGATTCTTACCAACTTGCTTTCCAATGCTGTCAAATTCACGCACAAGGGCGGCTGGATCCGCATCACGGCTACACCGCTGCCGCACCACTCTGGACTAAAAGTGGAAGTAGAAGATTCCGGCATAGGAATTTCCGAGGAACAGCGCGCACGCCTATTCCGCCCGTTCGCGCAGGCAGATGCTTCTACCACCCGCAAATATGGTGGCTCGGGACTCGGGCTTGCACTCTCTCGTAAGCTCGCTCGCGCCATGGGTGGTGATCTGGTTCTCGAAAGCTCCACTCAAGATAAAGGGAGCCGCTTTGCGGTCGTTCTGGGACCTGACACTCTCCACGAAGTCTTAGGCCAAATGCCCAGCCCCGAGCTCTCCATCGCCCGCGCCAGTGGCCGAGAACTCGCGGGACGCCACATCCTTCTCGTCGAAGACAACGTCGATAACCAGTTGCTCTACAGGCGGATGTTGGAGGAAGCCGGAGCGTCCGTTGAAACGGCCTGCAATGGGCGCATCGCTCTAGAGAAGATCGAAGCGGGTTCTTTCCACCTCGTCCTAATGGATCTGCAAATGCCGGAAATGGATGGTTACCAAGCCATCCAACGGCTGCGAAGCCAGGGCGTGGCGGTTCCTATCGTCGCACTTACAGCCCATGGCCTGGCAAGCGATCGAGAACGCTGCCTCGGCCTGGGCTGCAATGAATACCTCGTTAAACCTGTAGCACTGGGCCAGATTGTCCAAACAGCAAAACTGCTCTATGTGAACTAAGGTGCCCTCTAGGCGACACGAGACAGTGATCGACGTTCTTCCTCGTAGCGCCGATCGGGAACCGCTTGTTCTTTTACCTGCTCAAAGTGCTCCAGCATTTGCGCTAGCTCTTCCTTCGAAAACACTTTGCGCATTTTGGGAAATAATTCGTCTTCTTCCTCTTTCACGTGGTGCTCCACTACTTCTCTGAGAACAGTCACGCGCGCCATCCACTCTTCCGAGTCCACGTCGGCTTCGTGAATCTGCGAGAAAAGGTACCGCACTACGCCATGTTCCTCTTCGGCTTCATAGCCAATATCCGCCGTTGCGGAAATTTGTTTCAGACTAGGGTAAACAGCCACCTCTTCTGCCTCGGTGTGTGCTGTAAGTGCTTCCTCTAGCTGCACCAGAAGGCGGGTGCGTTTCTTTCTCGCGCGATCTGACGAGCCTTCAATTTCTTTGAAGAGCTCAGCCACTTGGCGGTGATCTGTTTTGATGACGGTAAATAGGGACTTCATGTGCAACCTCTCATTAAAAATAGGACTAAAAGAACTGGAATTGGAATACCGAG